>JANMUE010000276.1:0-44649 GCA_031391205.1 Lysobacterales bacterium
CCGCGAATCTCCGCGCGACCGCGGACAGAATTCGCGGCCGGAGGCCGCTCCCACATTTCTTTCAGGGGCGATACTCACCCTGCAGATAACCCACGCGCCGCGGCCATACCGCCGTCATGCCGGGCGCGGGACGAATCTGCATCAGGGCGGCCTTGGCCACATTTACGTCGACAAAGCTGCCATAGGCGAGCACGAACCAATCGCCATCATCGCGACGCACGCGCAGTACGTAGCACTGTCCATGGTCGATGCCCAGCTGCTGGATCAGCGCAGGGAATTGTTCGGCCGATGGTGCATGCGCAAGCTGCAGTGTGTAATGACTGGACGGCAACTGCGCAAAGGCGCGCGCGCCTTGCAGGCTGGAAAGATACAGCCGTCCGGTGGGCACAGCAGCTGTCGGTGTGGCGGCCGGTGCCGCTGCCTGCTCAGGTTGCTCAGCGACTGGTGCCGGCGCGGGTTCCACGACAGCAGCGGGTTCGAATTCGGTTTCGGCGACAGGTGCAGGTTCTGGAGCTGGCTCCGACTCCGGCATGCTTTCTACGCTGACGGGTGCGTCGGCGATATCGACAGCAGAGGGCTGTGCCGGCTCGGGTTCTACGGGCTCGGGTTGCGCTGGCGTTTCGACGACAGGCCGTGCGACCGGCTCGGCGATGGGCGCGCTTACCGGTGCCTCCATCACGATGGGTTCGGGTTCAGCGGCAACGGGTTCAGACGCTTCCGGTTCTGGCAGGCTTTCGGTTTCAACGGCTACCGGTTCCGGCAGCGGCTCCGATTCCAGCGATTCGGCGACGGGTGCGCTTGCCGGCGGTTCCATCACTACCGGTTCGGGTTCCACTGGCGCGGCTGCTGCAGCAACTGGCGTTTCTTCAACCGATGGCGGAACGGCTTCGGATGGCGCAGGCTCTGATTCGACGACCGGCGCTTCGGGTTCCGGAATCGGCTCGGGTTCCGGGGTGGCTGGCTCGTCGGCAATCGCTTCGCTGGGACGAGCCGGTCTTTCAGGATTCATCAGGAAAGGCGGCGGCTGTGGTGCAGGCACTTCCTCGACGACTTCTTCTTCAGCAACCGCCGGCTTGGGCGGATTGTCGATCGTGCCGCAGTCCCATCCGTCGCGCGCTGCGTTGGGAATGCAGATGTGCTGCACCCCGGGTTTGAAATCTTCTGCGCTGACCGGGAGCCCGGACATCAGCAGTGCCATCACAAGTCCAGCGCGAACGTAGTACCTAGTACCGCAACGCAGAAGTCTCGGAACAAATGAAAGCGATGGATTCGCTTTCGTGGCTAGGCGCGGACCGTAGGCAAGGATGGTGGCCTCGGCAAGGTCCGCAACGACGTTACGGAAGCGAAGACGCGCTTTCATGTTTCGATACTTCTGTGTTGCGGTGCTAGGCTTCATAGCGCGATCCGGTGGGTGCATCCATGCCCTGGAAGAACATCACCTGAAATCCCTTGCCGAGTTGCTGGTCGCGGGCATTCATCAACGCCAGCTCGGCCTTGTCACGCTCCGAAAAAAAATCTCGACGACCACTGGCGCGGCCGCCCTGCTGGCCCCATTCACGGATCAGCGTCCAACCACCCAGCAGGTCCTGCTGCAGGATCAGATGGTAGTAACGCGGTGCCTCCTTCGAGGCGGGGCGGGTTTGCATGAAGATTCGCATGCGGCAAAGTCTAGCGGAGAGCTTGCCCGAACGGTCATACGTCCAGGTTCGCCAGCATTCCGGATGGAAGATTGCAGCGCATCCTTGGATCGAACAAAAGATCAAAGGTCGTTACTTCAACCTACGAAGTCCACTCACCGATGCCAGCCCCGAAGGGGCGCGCCAATTCAGCCCAGGGCGACGCCCTGGGAAAATGGCCGTCAGGCATCGAGCTCCGTAAGGGCGATTCAACAAATTGCGATACACGCAACGCAAGCGCTTGAGCCGCCCTTTGAGGGCTGACAATTGTTTTGTGTGGTCACCCAGGGCGTTGCCCTGGGCTGAATTGAAGCGCGCCGTGGGCGCTGGGCAACATCTTCAGTCACTGGCGTTGAGATAGTGCCTGCGTCAGCCTGCGGCTGACCCGTCTTCACCAGATTTCGACACGCGCTTCGACTGGCCGCACCATGTCGTCGCCGGCCTTGCAGCCGAAGGCCTCATGGAAGATCGGCAGATTGGAGAACGGGCCCAGTACGCGGAACCTGGCCGGGGCATGGGAGTCGGTGTTGACGCGCAGCTTGAGGTTCTCATCTGTATGCAGGCGGCGCCAGGCGCGCGCCCAGGCATGAAAGAAACGCTGGTTCGGCGTCAGCCCATCGATGGGGGCGAGACGTTGATTGGCCGTCGCTGCCTGGAACGCATCGTAGGCGACCAGTAGACCACCGAGATCGGCAATGTTTTCGCCCAGTGTCAACTTGCCGTTCACGTGCATGTCGTCGATGGCGACAAAGCTGTCGAACTGGGCCACCAGCTTGTCGGTGCGCGCATTGAAGCGTTCGCGGTCGACATCGGTCCACCACATGTTGAGATTGCCCTTGGCATCGAACTGACTGCCTCTGTCGTCATAGCCGTGCATCAACTCATGGCCGATGACAGCGCCGATCGCGCCATAGTTGAGTGCCGCGTCGGCTTCTGGATCGAAGAACGGTGGCTGCAGGATCGCGGCGGGGAAGACGATCTCGTTGCTGGTGGCGTTGTAATAGGCATTCACCGTCTGTGGCAGCATGTTCCATTCGCTGCGGTCGACGGGCTTGCCGATCATGGCGTAGCGGCGCCGTGTCTCGAAGCGAAGCGCGGCGCGGACATTGCCGACGTAGTCGCCGCGCCGGATGCTGAGCGCGCTGTAGTCGCGCCAGCGGTCCGGATAGCCGATCTTGGGGGTGAAAGTTTCGAACTTGGCCAGTGCTTGCGCCTTGGTCTCGTCGCCCATCCAGTCGAGCTTCTGGATGCGAGTCTTCAGTGCTGCCTGCAGATTGTGCACCAGGGTGAGGGCCTGAGCCTTGGCTTCTGGAGGAAATTCGCGCGCAACAAACTGTTCGCCCAGCGCTTCGCCCAGGGCGGCATTTACCTGGTCGATGGTGCGTTTCCAGCGCGGGCGCAATTCCTTGGTGCCATTGAGGATGGCGCCGTTGAACGCGAAATCCTCGTCGACGAAGCCCTTGGAAAGATAGGGCGCGGCCTGACGTAGCAGATGCCAGCGCAGGTACACCTGCCAGGTGGCGATCGGCGTATCGGTCAGTGCGCGATCCATCTCGGCAAAGAAATCGGGCTGCGCCTGCGAAAACTTCTGCAGATCGGGATGACCGATGGCATCGAACATCCGCGCCCAGTCGAAATGCGGTGTCAGCGTATTGGCTTCAGCCACATTCACCATGCGATAGCTCTTGTTCGGATCGCGCAGTTCGACGCGGGTCAGCGAGGCCTTTGCGAGCCGTGTCTCCAACGCGAGAATCGCAGCAGCGTCATTCTTGGCGCGCTTGGGTGTGCTGCCGGCCAGCACCAGCATGCGCTCGACATGGGCGAGGTACTGGCCGCGCAGTTTCTTCGAGGCGTCGTCGTCGCGGATGTAGTAGTCGCGCTCGGGCAGACTCAGACCACCCTGGGTGGCATAGGCGATGCTGAGTTCGGTGTTTTTCAGATCGGGCTGCACGCCAAAGCCGAACAGCGGCCCGATACCATCCGCCTCCAGCTCGATCAGCAGTACCGTCAACTGCTTCAGATTCCTGATCTTGTCGACGCGCTTGAACTCCGCTTTCAGAGGTCGCAGCCCGAGCTTTTCGATCGCCGTCTCGTCCATCGCCGAGGCATAAAAGTCCCCGAGCTTCTGACCGTTACTGCCGGCCGGATGATCGGCTGCGGCGTCATGCTCCAGCACCTCGCGCAACACCACGATGTGGCGCTCCGACAATTCGTTGAACACACCCCAGCTGCTGTATTCCGCGGGGATGGGGTTGTCCTTGATCCAGTCCGCGTTCGCGTGCTGATAGAAATCGGTACAGGCGGCTACTTCGGGGTCGAATCCCGCGATATCGAGCGTAGGGGCAGCGCTGGCGGACAAACTGGCAGCGCAGGCTGCAGCAAAGGCGATCGGGCGTAGAGCGAATGACATGATGAGTTGGGCTCAATGAGTGACAGGGCAGGCTAGCGGGCGTGGACCGGGTGCTAAAGTGTGGAAGGTCATGGCCGCACACAGGGAGACAATATGCGCGTCGAGTTCTTTGGAGCAGCAGGCGAGGTTACCGGTTCCTGTCATCTGGTTCACGCCGCCGGCAAGGTCATCCTGCTTGACTGCGGCATGATTCAGGGCGGGCGCGAGGAGCACCAGCGCAATTCCGCCGAGTTTTCGTTCGACGTCGCCAAGATCGACGCCATGGTGCTGTCGCATGCGCATATCGACCATGTTGGCCGCCTGCCGCTGCTGGCCAAACGCGGATACCGTGGCCCTATCTACACGCAACGCGCTACGGCCTCGCTGTCCAAGATCATGCTTGAAGATTCGGCCCGCCTCGCCGCCGGCGATGTTGAATACGTCAATCGACGCCGAGAACGTCGCGGGCAGGAACCGCTGGTGCCGTTGTATGACCAGAACGATGTGCAAGATGTGCTCGGCCAACTCGAAGCCATTGAATATGCCGTCTGGGAAGAAATCCTTCCCGGCATCCGTCTGCGCCTCAGCGACGCCGGCCATATTATTGGTGCCGCCATCGTCGAGCTGCATGCGGATGAAGAGGGCGGCACGCGCAAGCTGGTGTTCTCCGGCGATATCGGGCCTAAGGGCACGCCGATCCTGCGCGACCCGACGCCGATCGCCGAAGCCGATCTGGTGATGATGGAAAGCACCTATGGCGACCGACTGCATCGCAATCGCGGCGAGACGCTGCAGGAGCTTGGCGAAATCTTCGACGAGGTGCACAAGACGCGCGGCAACGTGCTGATCCCGGCGTTCGCTGTGGGTCGTACGCAGGAAATTCTTTACTGGTTTGCGCAGTATTTCGAAGAATGGGGCCTCAAGCATTTCCGCATCGTCATCGACAGCCCGATGGCAACCAAGGTGATCCGTGTCTATGACCAGCATCAGGATCTCTTCGATGACGAGGCAAAGCGCGTCTGGAAAGGCAAGCATCATCCTTTCAAACTGCCCAATTTACGTCTGATCGATAGCATTGATGAGTCGCGCGCGCTCAATGACGTTGGTGGAGGCACCATCATCATTGCGGGCTCTGGCATGTGCAATGGTGGCCGCATCAAGCACCATCTCAAGCATCATCTGTGGCGCAACAACGCGCATGTGATTTTCCCGGGTTTCCAGGCACATGGCACGCTGGGGCGGCAACTGGTCGATGGTGCCGAGACCGTGCACATCTTCGGCGAAGAGATCAAGGTCAACGCCAGGCGCCACACCATCGGCGGGCTTTCCGCACATGCCGATCAGGCCGGTCTGCTGGAATGGTACGGGCATTTCGAGAAACACCCACCGGTTTATCTTGTCCACGGCGAGGATCCTGCGCGCGAAAAACTGGCGGAACTGTTGCTGCGGCAATTCGGTGCCAAGGCCGTGCTGACCAAACCGGGAATGGGTGCCGAAGTCTGACCGTGATGCCGGGAATAGTGTGAGGATTCGCGGATGAATCGACGGAAATTCCTGATGCGTTCGGCGCTGGCGGCGATCGCGGTTTCGGCAGCTGCGATCGGCTCGCGTCGCATGCATCTGCCACGGCACTCGCTGACCGCGCTGATCGATCAGCTGCAGGCCTTGCGCGCTCTGCCGTTACGCGCCAGCGGCGCGTGGTCGCCGTATCGCGTGTTTACCCATCTGGCGCAGAGCGTCGCCTATTCGATGGACGGCTATCCGCAGATGAAACCGCAGTGGTTCCAGGCCAGCGTCGGCAGCGGCGTATTCCTGGCGTTCGAAACTGCCGGTGCGATGCGGCATGGACTGGACGAGCCCATCCCCGGCGCACCCGATATTGCCGCCGATGGCGACGCCGTAGCGGCAATCGATGCACTGATCCATATGTTGCAACGCTTCGACGCGCACGCCGGCTTATTGCGACCGCACTTCGCCTACGGTGCGCTGGACAAGGCGCAGTACATCGCAGCGCATTCGATGCATGTGCACAACCATCTCAGCGAGATCGTTACCCTGTAGGAGCGGCGTGAGCCGCGATGCTCTTACGTTTGACTTTGTCGAGCGGGGCTTGCTCCGCTGCTCTTGATCTTTCGTCAATGTTGAACCAGAACAAAAGCGGCCGAGCAAGCCCCACTCAACAAAGTCAAAAGCAGCAACAAGAGCATCGCGGCTCACGCCGCTCCTACAGGAAATGTCACGGCAGCACGAGCCAGATTCGGTGGCGAACATTCCAGTACCTTGGATGCAGGCGCGAGCCGGACTTGTCGCGCAGACGTCACTGCCCGTAGTTTCTCCGCCGCGGCGTTGCGGGGCGCTTTAGCGCTGCGTGTCCTGTATCCGCGCAAGGCGGGTGCGGTCTGCGTCCGCGATCAGCGCATTGCCCAACCTCAATATTTCTGCGACGTCATGGTGCGGTTGCGAGGGCTGCGGCAGGCTGGTCAGGGGATAGATGGCGAGTAAAGTCGTATCGAAGCGCGCGCCGCGCCGTTGGTGCCAGTCAGTGATCGCAAGCAATCGGATTTTGGCGGCTTCTACGTTGCGTGCGCGCAGATCGGCCGACACCAGCCACGCAGCGGATTGCCACCAGTCGCCGTCATCGGCCTTGGCCTGTTCGCGCTCGATTGTTTCCAGCGCAGTGCGCTGCGTTGTGTCGTCGAGCATCTCCAGATGCGCCAACCCCGCCTGCGCTGAACGCAGCGCCGGCGACGGCGGATGTCCTTCGATCATCGTTTGCGCCAGAGCCAGAGCCTCGGTGAAGCGTTCCCGCGCCAACGCCCGGTTGCCCTGCAGCAGCGCAATTAGCGCGCCCTGATACTGCAACTGCCGCCGTTCGATGACGAATTCCTCCGGCCAACTCGACCATTCCTGCATCCAGCGCGTGTAGTGAGCCTGTGCCGCCTGCAGGTCACCGCGCTGGCGCAGGCGAATCAGGTCGTGGAAATCGATGCGACTCTTGTATTCGCTGTTCGCGCCGAACTGATCGTCGGTCCATTGGCCGACGCGCGCCGTCAATGCCAATGCCGGTTCGCTGGGCGCAGCGCGCAACAGAGTGCCGACAGCGTGCCAGAGAAAGGCACCGCGATTGAGGTCGTCAATGCGCAGATCCCTCTTCATTGCCGTCACCAGCTCGATCGTGCGTTCGATGGCAGCACGCTCCTGACGCTCCTGCCATAGCGCTTCGATATCCATCACCAGTTCACGACAGGTGAGTTTGCTCAGATCCAGGCCACCGGTCTGCAGTGCGTTTCGATCCAATGCCTTGCTTTGCACCAGCAGTGTGCGCATCGCCGCGTGTTGACCACGCACATTCGCCTGGAGCATCTTCGCGTAGAGCAGACGATGGCGATCGCGTATCGACAAGTTGCCGGCGTAGACGTCCTCGACGCGCGCGATCTGACGATCCATCGCGACGAAATCCTCGGCCCCCGACAGATAATCGACGATATCGATTTCTGCAACGATGCGTTGCGTCATCGTCGCACCTGGCAAGGCATTCAATTCCTGCGACAGCAGACGCCCGGCCTTGAGTGCATTGCGTGTCGGCAGCCTGCGGCCCAATGCTTCGGCGATGGTGGCATACAGCTCGATCCTGGCTTCCGGCTGATCGCCGAGTTCGTTCTGCACTTCGTCCAGACCGCGCAGCGTCAGTTCCACCGCGCTCATGTTCTGCGTGGTGTCCCAGGCGTCGGCACCGGTGAAAATCTTCAGGATGAAGTTCTTCGTTGCCTCGGCGCGGCTGGCATTGCCGAGCGCGGCATTACGCTGATGCAGCGCTGCGGCGGTACCCAGCAGCAACGCGATTGCGGTACTCGCGGCGAACGCAGCAGCCAGCTTGTTGCGGCGGATGAATTTGCCGAGGCGATAGCGTGCCGACTCGGGCCGAGCCGCGATCGGCTGACCGTCGAGAAACCGCTGCAAGTCCTCAGCCAGCGCCTGTGCCGATGCATAGCGACGTGTAGGGTCGCGTTGCAGCGCCTTCAGTACGATGGTGTCCAGATCACCCTTGATTTGCGTCGGGCGAATCGGATTGCCGGTCGTGGTCTTGTTGAATACCGAGCTGGGCGCCGCCGCGTCGGTATCGGTGATCGCCTGCAACAGACTGAGTGAGCCATCGCCCCTGGCTTTATGTGGGCGCTCACCGGTCAACAGTTCGAACAAGGTCACGCCGAGTGCGTAGACATCGGTTGCTGTGGTCACCGCGTCACCGCGAATCTGCTCTGGCGCCGCATAGGCAAAGGTCAGCGGCGCGCGGCTCCGGGTTACACCATCGATACCATCCAGTTGCTTGGCGATGCCGAAGTCCAGCAGCTTGGGGCGGCCATCGGCCAGCACCATGATATTGGCTGGCTTCAGGTCGCGATGTACAACCAGATGCTGATGCGCGTAGTGCACCGCATCGCAGAGCGCGATCATCAGCCTGAGTCTGGCGTAGAGACTGGGCGCTGCCGAACGGATATAGCTGTCCAGCGACTGACCGTCGACGTATTCCATTGCGTACCAAAGCGCGCCCTGATCGCTGCCGCCGTCGACGATATGTGCGATGCCGGGATGATTGAGTTTGCCCAACAGCTGACGTTCGTTCGCGAAGCGCGCGAGGCTGGCTTCCGAAAGCCCTGCGGCATGCGCCCATTTGATCGCCACTGTCTGCGCAAATCCATCGACGCGCTGGGCCAGCCATACCGCGCCCATGCCGCCGCTGCCAAGCAGATGCAACAGGCGGAACGGGCCGACGATCTGACCTCTGCGATCGAGTTGCGGGGTGTGCGTGGCTTCGGTCAGAGCAGGTTGCAGCAACAGTGCACCGGGTTCCAAAGGTAGCGGGGCCTGGCCCCGTTCCAGCGCAGCCAAAAGTGCTTCGACCTCTGCACGCGCTGCCGCGTCGGGACAGCGCGCTGCAAGAAATGCGGAAAGATCGGCCGGATCGACATCGAGTGCGTCGCGGAAGATCTGGATCAGGTCAGGATTCATCGGTCATGTAGTGCATTTCGTTGCCGGCGGCCCATCCAGCATATGCACGATCAACACCCTGGCCGCCGCCCAGTCGCGGTAGATGGTGCGTCGATCGACCTTGAGCAGGTCGGCGATTTCCTCGAACGAGACGCCACCGAAGAAATGCAGTTCCACCACAACGCCCATGCGTTCGTTCTGCGCTTTCAGCTGGGTGATGGCCTGGTCCAGCGCCAGCAGATCGTGCCCGGCATCGGGCGCGGCGAAGTTCGGATCCAAGGTCACGCGCAGTGGATCGGCGCCGCGTTTCTGTGCCTGGCGGCGCCGTGCGGTGTCGATCAGCACTTGCCGCAGCGCGCGCACGACCAGGCTGATGGTGTGCTCGCGGTTTTCGGGTTGCGCGGGATACTGCGCGAGCTTGAGGTAGGCCTCGTGTACCAGATCGGTGGTGCCCAGCGTCTGCGAAGCGTGCTTTTCCAGCTGAGCATGCGCGATGCGCTTGACCTCTGCATAGACATCGTCGAAATTCATCGGCCCCGGCCTGCGCGTGCTTGCTCGGCGCGAGCATAGCCGAGCGCGCAGGCGCAGATGTCCACGCCGCTGCCGACGTCATCTTGGTTTACTTCGCGAGCAGTGCTTCGATCGCTTCGAGCCGGGTCTTAAGCGCCTGATTCTCTGCCTGCGCCTGTTCCAGTTTCTGGTTCAGCCCCTGGATCGCGGCCAACGCCACGCCGTCTGCATCGACGGTTCCGATGGATTTTCCGTCGCCAGCCAGCCCGAAACTGGCTTTGAAATCCTCAGCCATCGGGCCCATATGGCTGCCTTCGGCGGACTGCTTGTAGGTCCAGGTGGTGATCGGCAGGGCGGCGACCTTGGCGAGAATCTGCAGCGGGTCGACCGCAGTGAAGCCCTCCTTGTAGTTGCGGCTGGAGGCATTGGTCCAGGTGCCGCCGTTGGTAAGCGTTGCCGAGCCACCGGCGCCGCCGCTGACCGTCAATCGATTCGACCCGGCGGTCATATTCGGCAGGCTGAAGATAAATCCGCCGGTGCTGTCGGTGAGATAGATCGTGGCCTTCCTGCCCGAACGACTGAGCCACGCCACATCGGAATCTGCATCGCCACCATTGATGGCCGCGCGCGCAGCAACAACCATGTCGTCGCTGGCCGTAGGAGTCGCATCGGTGTTGAACATGACACCGCCCGCCGCGCGCACAATGAACTGGTTGGGCCCGGTGGTGGTGTAGCTGATGTCTTGTGCGTCTGCCCAGACAAAGCTGCCGGCATCGCCCTCCCCGGTGCCCGAGGCGCTAACACCGCTGCAGCCTTCGCCGCCTCCACCTGAGCCGGTACCCGGCCTGATTTGGGCCCGCCTGCCACCCGCAAAGGAGAATTGGCCGCCGGCACAATTGAAGTATCCGCCGGCCACGAAACTGTATTGGCCGCTGGCGGTACCGGATTCGCCGCCCGCGGTAGTGCTGCGACTGCCGGTTGCGGCGTTGAACAGCCCACCCGCTATCGTGCTCGCCGATCCCGTGGCGCTGTTGCCACTGCCACCGCTGACCACACTATGGCCACCCGAGGCTCCATTGGACTGGCCGCCGGCAGCGATGCTCCAACTACCGGACGCGCCGTTGTTGTTGCCTCCGCTCACCGCTCCGTATTGGCCAGACACCGAATTGCCGCTACCGCCGGCGACCGTTCCGTAGCCGGCGGAGAAGCCAACGACATTTCCGCTGCCTCCGCCTATGGTCGCGTAGCTGCCGGATATGGAGTTGGCGTTTCCACCGCCGATGGTGCTTGTAGTGCCGACGATGCTGTTGCCGGCACCGCCGCTGATCGTGGCGAAGGTTTCGTCCGTCTGATTCACGCAAGACGAACTACCTGAACCGCAGGTCATCGCACTGCTGCCGCCACCACCAATCGTAGCGCCGCTGCCGGTGACGACATTTGCCGACGAGCCCAGCACCACGCTGGTCATATTGTTGCTGCCTCCCGTGAAACGCGCAACACGCTGATTGTTTGCCTTGATTTCCACCGGCACATTGTTGGTCGATCCAAGAAACTCGCCAGCGGCCACCACATTGCCTGTGGTGTCCCAGCAGATTCCCGCCAGCGCGGCCTTGGGATCGAATCGGGTCGGCTCGCCGATACTGACGAAGGCCGAACCGCCCTGGGCGACCTCGGTCTTCAATTTCATCGCAGGTGCGCGGGCAAGATCGAGGCCGAAGTCGACATCGGTGACGAAGTTTCCGTCCTTCACCTGCACATTGAACAATGTGATCGGTTGCGTGATGGACTGTGTACCGGCTTCGTTGATCAGTGTGAGGCGCAGATCATAGTGGCCGCTGGCGGGGCGGCCACCATCGTTGAGTGTGCCGCGGTAGGACCACGGAGTGGCGCCGAGCAGCGATGCCGATGCAGAAAGGACAACAAACAATGCAGTGCGTTTCATGGGGATTCTCCGGGTGCGCTCAGTTTTCAAAGCCATTGCTAAAAATAGTCACACCGGTGCCGCCGCAGGCTGTGGCCATGATCTTGGCGTCGGCTCCCGGTTTGAGGTGTGCGTTGATTTCAAAGCGGCTGCTGCCTTTTGCGACGGCAGTCGCCTGAAGCTTGGCGCTGAGTGCAAAGCGGCCATCGGCGCTGGCAGGTGTGGCTACCTGCAGCATGCCACTGCCGCTAAAACGGCCGTCTGGCAGTGTTTGTGCGCCCGCGCCAGTGGCGGCGATCGCTAAAAGGGACAATAGGGACCTGTACATGTTCATCAGCTCCTGGAGTACGAATCACTAGGCGCCAGGATGGGCCTGATGGGGGATACGCAGAATCAGGGCAATGAGTGACAAGGGCTTGCCTGTAACATGCAGACATCAGGGGAACGAGCTAACTGAATGAGCCTGGATCAACAGATCGCGCAGCACTACGAGGAACTCAAACAGCTGGCGCATCGCATGTTGCTGCGACGCGACGCGACCTTGCAGACCACGGCCCTGGTGCACGAGCTGTTCCTGAAATTGCGCAGCCATTCATCCGCCGAAAGCGAGGCGCATTTGATGAACCTCGCCGCCCGCGCCATGCGCCAGGTGCTGGTCGATGCGGCGCGACGCCGCGCCAGCGAAAAACGCGGTGGCGATCAGATCGCGGTCACCATCACCAACCGCTTCGGCGCAGAGGACAAGGGTCTTGAAGTCGATGTGCTGGCGCTGGAGCAGTCGCTGCATCAACTGGAGCAGTCCGCGCCCGAGCTCGCCCAGGTCGTGGAGCTGCACTTCTTCGGCGGGTTGAGTTTCCCCGAGATCGGGAGATTGCTCGGAGTGACCGAACGCACAGTGTTTCGTTATTGGCGCACTGCGCGTGCGCAGATCCAGCTGGATATGACCGGGACTGCCGAGTAGGCGATGCCGCAGCGGTTTGGATGTGTCAGGGTTTTCGAACAGTTTGCGTATCCGTGGGATACGTCCGGCGCTTGAGACGAATCGCCAGCGCTGTCTTTTCAGTCGATCGTTGCCCGCTTGAACGGGAAATTCATGAGCTCCAAAATTCACGAACTGTTTGGTCAGGCATTGGATCAGCCCGAGGCGCAGCGTCTGCATTGGCTGCGTGCGCAATGCGGCGCCGATCAACAGTTGTTCGATGCCGTCGCCCAGTTGCTGCGTGCCGATGCAGCCGCCAGCCTGCTCGATGGCGATGTCGCCGAACTCGCCGAGCCGCTGGTCACGCAATCGCCGGGCCGGGATGATCGTAGCCTGGAAGAGCGCGTCGGTACGCAGTTTGGCCCCTACGTCATCAGACAATTGCTGGGGCGGGGAGGCATGGGCTCGGTCTGGCTTGCCGAGCGCCACGATGGGGGATTTCAGCAACAGGTGGCGATCAAGCTGATGGCTGGCGCACTGCCATCGATGGAAGCGCTGCAGCGATTTGCACAGGAGCGCCAGATACTGGCAAGACTGCAGCATCCGAACATCGCCCGCGTGCTCGATGGCGGCAACGTCAATGGCGCGCCGTGGTTTGCGATGGACTATGTCGCAGGCATCGCGCTGGACGAGCATGCCAAGCGTCACGCGCTTTCTCTGGACCACAAGCTGCGACTTTTCGCCAAGATAGTGAATGCGGTGCAGTTCGCGCATCAGAACCTGGTAGTGCATCGCGACCTCAAGCCATCGAACGTTCTGGTGGATGCTGGCGGCGAACCGCATCTTCTGGATTTCGGTGTCGCCAAATTGCTCGGCGAGGGCAGTGAGCTGACCGCTTCGCGCGCCCCATTGTCGATGGCGTACGCAGCGCCCGAACAGATCGCAGGCAAATCCATTACTACTGCCACCGATATCTATGGCCTGGGTGTGATTCTTTACGAGTTGCTGACCGGCAGCCGGCCGCACAAGACCAAGGGCAATGGCAACCTCGCGCTGATGCAGGCGATTACCGATACCGACGCCGAACCGCCGTCGCGAGTATCGAGCCTGCAGACCACCCGTGATGCGCGACGCCTGAAAGGCGATCTCGACACCATCGTGCTCAAGTGCCTGAGTCGCGATCCGGCCCGTCGCTATGCCTCGGCTCAAGCGTTGTCGGATGATATCGACGCCTTCCAGCGGCAGATGCCGATCCGGGCACGGCCAGAGTCCTGGCGCTACCGTGCCGGAAAATTTGCGCGACGGCATCCGCTGGGGGTGGGGTTGGGCGTGGCGGCGTTGTCCGCTGTGCTGGGGCTTTCGGTCTATTCGACACTGAAGGCGCGCGAAGCCGAACTGGAGCGCATTGCCACCGCTAAAGAGGCAGACCGCGCCACCGCGGTGCAGGATTTTCTGATCGGAATCTTCGAGCAGCAGCGACCGGATGCAACCTTGGGCGCCAGTATCAGCGCCAAGGACTTGTTGGACCGCGCCGAGCAAAAACTCGCGAGCGGTGCGAAATTGAATGCCGATACACGCGCGGTTCTGCTCGATACCCTGGCGCGTCTGCGCTACGACCTGAGTGACTTCGAAGCCGCGTTGCGCCTCAATGAAGATGCCGTGCGTCATGCCAGTGCCAGCTTTGGTGAAACGTCCGTGCAGTATGCGCAGTCACTGGTCCAGCGCAGCGACGCGCTGCAGCAGGTGGGACGATCGGCTGAGGCCGTCGCCGATTGCCAGCGGGCGATTCCATTGTTGCGCGACTCGGATGTCGCCGTGCCGGAACTGGTTTCGGCATTGCTGGATTGTGCGGCGATGCTGCGCAACGATGGTCAAATAGATGGAGCGCGGCGCTGGGTAGACGAAGCCGGGGCGCACGTGGCGACATTGTCGCCCGCCAATCCGCAGTTGGTTCGGTCCATGTTGCGTGCGCAGGCCAGGCTGGCGCACGTGAAGAGCGAGCATGCGCGCGCGATCACGCTGCTTACCGAGCTGATCGGCATGCTGCGCAAAGATCCGGAGATTGCGCCTTCCGATCTTGCGACGGCGCTGCACAGTCGTGCCGCCAGCTACCAGCCGCTGGGCAACGCCCGTGCTGCAGCAGACGATTATCGCGAAGCCCTGGCGTTGCATCACAAGGTGTTCGGACCCAGGCATCATCTGTCGATTGGCACGCAGGGCTCCTTGGCGATTCTGCTTTACGAACTGGGCGAAACCACCGAAGCCGAACGCATGCAGGATGAAGCGCTGGCACTGGCGCGTGAAACCTATGGCCCCGACAGCCCGGCGTTGGCGCTCACTCTCAGCGATGCGGCAATCCAGGCGTTCCTGCAGCGTGATCTTGTCGGCGCAGCGGCGTTGCTCGAAGAGGCCATCGCAGTCAACACCCGCGCATTCGGCCCGTTGCACAGCGATACTCTGGCGTTACTCAATAATCTGTCATCGATCCAGCGGAAACTGGGGCATTACGATGCTGCCCGGGCGAGTGCCAACGAGGTCCTGACACGGGTTCAATCCGACACAGATGCAAGCCCTTTGCAGCAACGCCAGGCGCATGCGCGTCTGGCGATGATTGCCGAGGCGGTGGGTGATTCCGTGGAGCTTCAACGTCAGGCGCAGTGGATACTCGCTGCGTTGAAATCGACTGATGCGGTGGATGCTGCGGAAGAGCCGGAAGCATTGGCATTTCTCCTCGTAGCGCAGATGCGGCAGTCGCAGCAGACGACAGCGAAACAGGCGGCAGCCATGCTTGAGGTCGCTACCCGCAAGGCATTCGAGCCAGGTACGGCAAAACTTGCCCAGTATCTTTCGTATGTTTGCTGGGCTGCCATGGAGTCGGGCGATACAGCGCGTGCTCTTGAGCTCAGTGTCGAGGTGCTGGGCGATTCGCCCGTCAGCGCGGCGAGCTGGAACCGCTTTGCCGCGCTTCAAGCCGCCATCGTTCGACTGCGGGCACTGACTCAACTCGGCCGCGATGAAGAGGCCCGGCCGTGGCGTGTGGCATTGCGTGAACGCCGTCAGGCAGCCGCCGCCGATGAAGCTCTGCAGTGGCAGTCGATCGAGCATCTGCTGGCGCAGTGAGGAAGGGTGGGTCCGCGCTGCGCTGCTGGTCAAGGCGAACAGCGTCCGATCGCAGATCGGACCCACAACGGCGAATCAGGGTGTGCCGTACATGCGGATCATTGCGAAGTCGATATCGCTGGCCGTCGCCACTGTGCGCAACCGCGCACCGACCACCAGCTTGCCATCGGCCTGGCGCAGTATCGAAACACCTTCGACATTGTAGCCATGCTGGATGCGGTGAGCGGCACTGACCGCGCCAGCGGCGCTGATACGCGCCATCAATAATTTGCGTGTCTGATCAGGGCTGGCATCGCCAGGAACGTAGCGGCCGGCGATCCACATTTCATGGGTGGGAGTCGTCGCCAGTGCATACGGTTCGTCGTACGAGCAGTAGTCAAAACCGCCCGAA
The DNA here is from genome assembly GCA_031391205.1 of Lysobacterales bacterium. Taxonomy (GTDB): domain Bacteria; phylum Pseudomonadota; class Gammaproteobacteria; order Xanthomonadales; family Ahniellaceae; genus 0-14-3-00-62-12. The sequence goes on from JANMUE010000276.1 coordinate 15,916, forward strand.
CAGGTGTGGTCGCCGAGCATCGTCAGCAGGCGTCCGCCAGTGGCGAAGCTGTTATCGCGCTGACCGGAGCTGGTGAGGCGAATGACCGCGACGTTCGAGCGGAAGCTGCGACTCGCATCGGGATTGCCCCAGGGATCCAGAGCGACGTGCGCAGGGTTGATGTTGCCGAGCAACAGCACGCGCCCGCCTGCGTCCACCGCCACGTCCGCCAGCAGGTCGGTTTTGTCGCTGTTGACCAGGTCGACGTATTCGATACGCTTGCCGTTGCCGTTGAAACTCGTATCCAGCGTGCCATTGGTGTAGGCCCGCGCCACCCAGAAGTCGACGTCGTCGCTGAAGATCGAATTGCTATTCTTTGCGTAAACGCTGTTGCCGGCAATGTAGTAACCAAGCGGGCTGACGGCGATGCGCAGCGCGGAATCGTCCTTGCCGGGACGGATGTCGAAGCTCATCTGCCCCGGATAGCCGCTGACGCCACCTGCATTGAATGTGGTGTCGAGCTGGCCTGCGGCAGTAAGACGCAGCAGGAATCCGTTCTTTTCGCCGCTGGCGAAGCTGCTGTTGCCAGCAATCAGAAGACGTCCATCGCTGAGCATCTTCACGTCGCTGAATGTGGTGGCCGCACCCGATCCGGAGCACAGGCTGAAGCGCCCGTATACGCCGAAGCCGCCATCCAGCGCGCCCTTCATGACGGCATTGTCGAGTACTTTGTACGCTACACCACAGCGCAGCCCATTGTTCAGATCGTTGAATCCGACGACGGCGATCGCACCGGTGTTGCTGGCGTCGAAGTCGACACCAGTGAGGGCGCTCGAGCCGCCGTTGCGCTCGATTGGAAAATAAACGCGGCTGGCACCGCTGGAGCCGTTCGAAAATCCGGTGTCCTTGGCGCCATTGGCCAATCGCTTGAACAGCACGCCAAAAGTCGCGCCGCCAGCGCTGACGAACTCACTATGGCCAACGCTGTAGATCGAACCGGTTGTCGGCGCGATCGCCGTGTCGGCGATGAAATCCGTTTTGCTGCTGCCAAGGTCGAGATAATCCTGGGCGATGCCATCGCCATCGAAGCTGGTGTCAAGATCCGTAGGGGCGGCCAGCGAGGGCAGCGGCGCCAACATCATCGACAGAACAAGAACTGAAATACGCATACGATCTCCTGGGCTTGGGGGCCGCACGACAGTGCGGGTAGCCTGGGATACGCAGTGGCGCGGGAATCACTGACATTGACATGTGGGAGCGGCGTGAGCCGCGATGCTCTTGCTCTAACTGTCAAAAGCGAACAAGGCATCGCGGCTCATGCCGCTCCCACATGGCGATTCAATCCTGCACGCGAAAATCTTTCGAGCGTTTTACGATCAACCACAGCGCCAGCCGTTCGGGCAGATGCTTGACGACGAAGGCGATGAAGCGATTTACCGTGCCGCTGACATGCACGATACGGCCGCGCTCCAGCATGCGCAGGCCCTCCTCGGCGACTGCTTCAGACGTCTGGAACATGAAGCGTGGCAGTCGATTCATCAGATGGCGGGCCCCGCTGACATCGTGAAACTCCGACCAGGTGAAGCCGGGGCAGAGCGCCTGCACGAGCACGCCACGGCTCTGGTTTTCCAGCGCCAGCGACTGCGAGAATTTGATCAGGTAGGACTTGCTCGCCCCGTACAAGGTGTTGCCAGCAGAGCCCGGGATGATGCCGGCCAGCGACGCGACATTGACGATGCGTCCCCAGCTGCGCGCCTGCATGGCGGGCAGCAGGCGGTGCGCCAGTTGCGTGGGCACAGTCAACAACACGCGCAGGAAAAGCTCGTGCGTTCCCCAGTCGCTGCGATGAAAGTGGCCGGGCACGCCATAGCCGGCGTTGTTGATCAGGATATCGATGCCGACCTGCAACGCGTTGAGCGTCCGATCAATCTTGTCGACGGCGTTGGCGTCGGCCAGGTCGACCGCCACGCACTGAGCCTTGATCCCGTGCCCTGTACTCAGTGTCAGCGCCAAAGCCTCAAGCCGATCCAGTCGTCGCGCCGTCAGCACCAGATTGCAGCCGCGCCGTGCCAGCGCCAGCGCAAACGCCTGGCCGATTCCGCTGGAGGCACCAGTAACCAATGCCCACTTGCCTTGATAGTCCCTGATCGCCATAGCCACCTGGTTTGCCGAGTCTTAGGACGTCAAGTATCCACTGAACAAGTTCGGCGCCGCGACTGCCCCCTGAGCCAGGAGCAAAAAACCGTAGTTTTTTGACCAGCTTTCGCTATTAAAAACGGGGTTCGGCAAAAAATATTCTGTCTCGCGAAGCCGTTGTGGCGACCTATTCAGAGGTTTCCTGAGTATGCTGCGGACCCCGCCTGAAGGGTTATCGCGCATGCGACGCAAGTTAGTTGCCGGCAATTGGAAGATGAACACCTCAGCGTCACAGGCGCGAGACCTGATCTCCGCTTTGTTGGCCGCACCGCGGCCGGCCAGCGCTGAAGTAGCGGTGATGCCGCCCTTTCCTTATCTGAGTATGGCAGTGCAGGCGACCGCCGGAAGCACCATCGCCATTGGTGCCCAGGACTGCAGTGCGCGCGCGAGCGGTGCCTTTACCGGTGATGTCGCCGCATCGATGCTGGCCGACATCGGCTGCAGCATGGTGATCGTCGGTCATTCAGAGCGTCGCCAGGGGCATGCGGAATCCGATGCGCTGATCGCGCGAAAATTTGCCGCCGCCCAGTCGGCGGGTCTGCTGCCGGTGCTCTGCGTCGGGGAAACCCTGGAGGAGCGTGACGGTGATCAGACGCTGTCCGTGGTCACGCGACAGCTGGATGCAGTGATCGCGTTGGCGGGCATCGGATCTTTGGGTAAATCGGTGCTGGCCTATGAGCCGGTCTGGGCGATCGGCACCGGCCGAACAGCAACCCCGGCCCAGGCGCAGCAGGTACATGCCGCACTGCGTAGCCATATCGCCGCAATCGATGCTACGATTGGCGGCTCGCTACGTATTCTGTACGGCGGCAGCGTCAAGGGCAGCAATGCGGCATCCTTGTTCGCTGAGCCGGATATCGATGGCGGTTTGATTGGTGGTGCGTCTCTGGTGGCTGAAGATTTCCTCGCCATTGCCGCCGCCGCCGCATAACTTTCTGGAACGGTCATGGCATTCAAGATTCTTTTGGCGCTTTATCTGGTCGTGGCAGTCGCCATGATTTTTTTCATCCTGATGCAGCGCGGCGCTGGTGCGCAGGCTGGATCGGGTTTTGGTGCGGGCGCCTCCGGCACCGTGTTTGGCGCCAGCGGCGCCGGCAACTTTCTGACGCTGTCGACCAAATGGTTGGCGATCGGATTTTTTGGCATCAGCATCGGCATGGGTGTTTACGTCAGCCATACCTCGACGCGTGGACCGGCTACCGATCTCGGGGTGATGGCCGAAGGCCTGCCGGCTGATCAGCCGGCTGATGCGTCGGAAGTACCGGCGACAGTGCCCGCCAATCCGGAAGTGCCGACGGAAGTTCCGGCAGCTTCTGATGCGTCCGTGCCTGCAGCCGCTCCGGCCGCTCCCGCTCCAGTCGCTCCCGATACATCGGTTGCTACGCCTGCAGTTGAGCCGGAAACTGCGGTCGAAAAACCCGACAAACCCTGAGTTCATCGGCTACAATGTTCTGCGTTGCCCAGGTGGTGGAATTGGTAGACACACTACCTTGAGGTGGTAGCGGCTTCGGTCGTGGGGGTTCGAGTCCCCCCTTGGGCACCAATCGTGTTTCTGAAGCCGCTCAGCGGCTTCACTTTTTTCTGCTGTACTGATGCAATCTCGCTAATGCATTCCTGCGTGGTAAGTACATGGATCTGTCCGAATACCTGCCGGTTTTGTTGTTTCTGGGCATCGCCACGATCATTGGCATCGTCCTTCTGACCCTGGGAACCCTGCTCGGACCGAAGCGGTCCAGCGCTGACAAGCGCTCTCCCTATGAATGCGGCTTCGCGCCTTTTGAAGACGCACGCATGAAGTTCGACGTGCGCTATTACCTGATGGCGATCCTGTTCATCGTGTTCGACCTGGAAATCGCCTTCATCCTGCCGTGGTCGGTGGTGTTCCGTGACATCGGCATCGTCGCCATCATCGAAATGGCGATGTTCCTGTTTCTGCTTGTAGTCGGCTTTGTATACGTCTGGAAGAAAGGGGCGTTGGAATGGGAGTGAAAGAGTTCTTCCACAATCCGGAGCCAATCGGTGAAGTTGACGACATCCTTCGCCCCGGCGGCGACAATCCGCTGACCCAACGCGGCTTTGCGGTGACGTCAGCTGACGCCTTGATCAACTGGGCGCGCACCGGTTCGATGTGGCCGATGTCCTTCGGACTGGCTTGCTGTGCGGTGGAAATGATGCATGCCGGTGCGGCGCGTCTGGACTTGGATCGTTACGGCGTGGTGTTTCGCCCCAGCCCGCGCCAATCCGATGTGATGATTGTTGCCGGCACCCTGGTCAACAAGATGGCCCCGGCGCTGCGCCGCGTCTACGACCAAATGCCCGAGCCCAAATGGGTCATCTCGATGGGCAGCTGCGCCAATGGGGGCGGTTACTACCACTACTCGTATTCGGTGGTCCGTGGCTGCGATCGCATCGTGCCGGTCGATATCTATGTGCCGGGTTGCCCGCCCACGGCCGAAGCGTTGATCTGGGGCATTCTTCAGCTGCAGAAGAAAATCCGCCGCACCAACACCATTGCGCGTTGAGAATGACTATGAGCGAAACCGCGACCAGCGAATCCGCCACATCCCTCGCTGGCCAGCTGCACGCCCGCTTTGGTGAGGTCATCGTGCGCACGCTGGAAGACGCTGGCGAGACCACTGCGGAAATCAGGCTGGAGTCCTGGCTTGATGTGGCGCGCGCATTGCGCGACGAGGCCGGGTTTCGTTTCGAACAGGCAATCGACCTCTGTGGCGTTGATTACCTGAGTTTCGGCGAAGCCGAGTGGGATACCACTGGCGTCAGCAACGAAGGTTTTTCACGCGGCGTGGAAGGCGCCGGGCCAGGCCGATTCCGCTGGAGTGATCGCCCTGTCGCCGCGCATATCAGTCATCGCTTCGCTGTCGTCGTCCAGTTGCTGTCGATCACCCACAACCGACGCCTGCGCATTCGTTGTTTTGCTCCTGACGAGGGTATGCCGGTGGTGCCGTCGCTGACCAGCCTGTGGCGCGGTCTGAACTGGTTCGAGCGCGAGGCCTTTGATCTGTTCGGCATCATTTTCGAAGGCCACACCGATCTGCGCCGCATCCTTACCGACTACGGCTTCGTCGGCCATCCATTCCGCAAGGATTTCCCGCTGATCGGCAACGTCGAAGTGCGCTACGACGAAGAGCGCCGACGCGTGGTGTACGAGCCCGTTTCAATTGAACCGCGCGTCGGTGTCCCGCGCACAGTGCGCGACGATGCGCGTCTTGAACAAGCTGCCGCCGAAAGCGCAGCCCGCGCAGCCAGGTAAGCCAGCATGCAGGAAATCCGCAACTACACGATCAACTTCGGCCCGCAGCATCCGGCCGCGCACGGCGTGCTGCGCCTGGTGCTGGAAATGGATGGCGAGGTCGTACAGCGTGCCGATCCGCACGTTGGCCTGCTGCATCGTGGCACCGAGAAACTTGCCGAATCCAAGCCGTTCAATCAGTCGATCGGCTACATGGACAGGCTCGACTATGTGTCGATGATGTGCAACGAGCACGCCTATGTGCGTGCGATCGAACGTCTGCTGGGGATAGAGGCGCCGGAACGCGCTCAGGTAATCCGCACGATGTTCGACGAGATCACCCGCATCCTCAATCATCTGATGTGGATCGGCTCCAATGGCCTGGATCTCGGCGCGATGACGGTGTTCCTGTATGCGTTCCGTGAGCGCGAAGAGTTGATGGACTGTTACGAAGCGGTCAGCGGCGCGCGCATGCACGCGACCTATTACCGCCCCGGTGGTGTTTATCGCGACCTGCCTGAGAAAATGCCGCAGTACCGTGAGTCGCCGTGGCGCAAGGCCGCCGATGCGCGCCGCATGAATCAGTGGCGCGAAGGCTCGATGCTGGATTTTCTCGATGCCTTCACCGACGATTTTCCGGCGCGCGTTGACGAATACGAAACCCTGCTCACAGACAACCGCATCTGGAAGCAGCGCACCGTCGGCATCGGCGTGGTGACGCCGGAACAGGCGCTGGCCTGGGGCATGAGCGGTCCGATGCTGCGCGGTTCGGGCATCGAGTGGGATCTGCGCCGCAAGCAGCCGTATGCCGCCTACGACAAATTCGATTTCAAGATTCCGGTCGGCGTACAGGGCGATTGTTATGATCGTTATCTGATCCGTGTCGAAGAAATGCGTCAGTCCAATCACATCATCAAGCAATGCGTCACCTGGCTGCGCCAGAATCCGGGCGAAGTGATGCTGAAAAATTTCAAGGTGTCGCCGCCGTCCCGCGCCGAAATGAAGGACGACATGGAAGCGCTGATTCATCATTTCAAGCTGTTCACCGAGGGCTATTCGGTGCCGGCAGGCGAGGTCTACAGCGCGGTCGAAGCGCCCAAAGGCGAGTTCGGCGTGTACATGATCTCCGATGGGGCCAATAAGCCGTTCCGCGTCAAATTGCGTGCGCCCGGGTTTGCGCACCTTTCGGCGATGGATGAGATTTCGCGTGGGCACATGCTGCCCGATGTGGTCGCGCTGATCGGCACTTTTGACATCGTGTTCGGCGAAGTCGATCGCTGAGCCACGGGAGCAATTAATGAACTTCGATGACGGTTTTTTTTGGCGGGCGAAGATCGATCTGGACATCGTGGCGCGGACGCGCACTTTCGGGCGTGTCGGTTTCGGCGAAGTCGATCGCTGAGCCACGGGAGCAATGAATGAAAGCCACAGGCAATTTCGACAAGGTCAGAAACATTGATCCGCTGCTTGCGCTGAATGCGCATACCCGCGAGCACATCGATCACTGGCTGACCAAGTTTCCGCCCGAGCGTAAGCGTTCGGCGTTGCTGCAGGGTCTGTGGGCCGCGCAGGAACAGAATGACGGCCATCTGACCGACGAGTTGATCGCAGCGGTAGCGGTCTATCTCGATGTGCCGACGGTGTGGGCTTACGAAGTCGCCAACTTCTACTCGATGTTCGAGGTCAAGCCTGTCGGCCGCAACAATGTGGCGATCTGTACCAATATCTCGTGCTGGTTGAATGGTGCCGAGGGCATCGTGCGTCATTGCGAGAAAAAGCTCGGTGTGAAGCTGGGCGAAAGCACCGCCGATGGCCGTGTCTATCTGAAGCGGGAAGAGGAGTGCCTGGCCGCTTGCGCCGGCGCGCCGATGATGGTGGTCAATGGCCACTACCACGAGAACCTGTCGCCGGAATCCTGCGACCGGATTCTGGATGAATTGAAGTAAGGGCAGGGAGCAGACATGGCCGTTGGACCCATCCCGCAGGAACACAACGTCGTCTTCACGACGCTGCATTTCGATACGCCCTGGAGCTACGACAGCTATCTGAAGTCCGGCGGCTATCAGGCATGGCGCAAGATACTGACCGAGAAGATCCCCAAGGAACAGATCATCGATATGGTCAAGCAGAGTGGTCTGCGCGGCCGTGGCGGCGCCGGATTTCCGACTGGCTTGAAGTGGAGCTTCATGCCGCGCAATGCGCCGGGCCAGAAGTACATCCTGTGCAATTCCGACGAATCCGAGCCGGGCACCTGCAAGGACCGCGACATCCTGCGTTTCAATCCGCATGCGGTGATCGAAGGCATGGCCATTGCTTGCTATGCCACCGGATCGACGGTGGCCTACAACTATCTGCGCGGTGAATTTCATCACGAGCCGTTCGAGCATTTCGAAGAAGCTCTGGCCGATGCCTACAAGCACGGTTGGCTGGGCAAGAATGTGTTGGAGTCAGGTGTCGATGCCGACATTTATGGCGCGCTTGGTGCTGGCGCCTATATCTGCGGCGAAGAAACCGCATTGATGGAGTCGTTGGAAGGGAAGAAAGGCCAGCCGCGCTTCAAACCGCCGTTCCCGGCCAACTTCGGCCTGTATGGAAAGCCGACCACGATCAACAACACCGAGACCTATGCCTCGGTACCGGCGATCATCCGCAATGGCGCCGAATGGTTCTTGAATCTTGGCAAGCCGAACAATGGCGGGCCGAAAGTGTTTTCGGTGTCGGGTCACGTCGCCAAGCCTGGCAATTTCGAAATCCGGCTGGGAACGCCGTTCAGTGAATTGCTGCAGATGGCCGGAGGACTTCGTCCCGGCCGCAAGCTCAAAGCAGTGATTCCCGGCGGTTCGTCGATGCCGGTTTTGCCGGCCGAGACGATGATGAATTGCACGATGGACTACGACAGCCTGCAGAAGGCCGGTTCGGGTCTGGGCTCGGGCGCGGTCATCGTGATGGATGATTCAACCTGCATGGTGCGCGCCTGCCGCCGCATCAGTCAGTTCTACTATGCCGAATCCTGCGGCCAGTGCACGCCGTGCCGCGAAGGCACCGGCTGGATGTTCCGCATGCTGACGCGCATCACCGAAGGCAACGCCACGATGGACGATCTGCATATGCTCAAGCAGGCCGCCGGGCAGATCGAAGGTCACACCATCTGCGCGTTCGGTGAGGCCGCCGCGTGGCCGGTGCAGGGCATGCTCCGCCATTTCTGGCACGAATTCGAGTATTTCATCGTGAACAAGCGATCCATGGTCGATGTTGAACTTGGGGTGGCGGCATGAGCGCCCAGCCCGTGAACAACACACCACCCGATGTGGTGAATATCGAAGTCGACGGCAAGGCCATGCAGGTCGCTAAGGGCTCGATGATCATCCAGGCCACCGACAAGGCCAAGGTTGCGGTGCCACGTTTTTGCTATCACGAAAAACTGCCGATTGCGGCCAACTGCCGCATGTGCCTGGTCGATGTAGAGAAATCGCCCAAGCCAGTACCGGCCTGCGCCACGCCGGTCATGGAAGGCATGAAGATTTTTACCCGCAGTGCGCGCGCGCTCAGTTCGCAGCGCAATGTGATGGAGTTCCTGCTGATCAACCATCCGCTTGACTGCCCGATCTGCGATCAGGGCGGCGAGTGCGAATTGCAAGACGTGGCCATGGGCTACGGTCGTTCGGTCTCGCGCTTCGTCGAACGCAAGCGCGTGGTCGCCGACGAAGACATCGGCCCATTGATTGCCACCGACATGACACGCTGCATTCACTGCACACGCTGCGTGCGCTTCATGTCCGAAATCGCCGGCACCACCGAGCTGGGTGGCATGGGTCGCGGCGAGCACATCGAGATCGGCACCTATATCGGCAAGTCAATCGAGTCTGAACTCGGCGGCAACATCATCGATGTCTGCCCGGTCGGCGCGTTGACCAACAAACCCTTCCGTTTCCGCGCCCGGCCTTGGGAACTGACCGCACGGGAATCCATCGGGTACCACGATGCGCTGGGTTCGAACCTGTTCCTGCACACACGTCGAGGGGAAGTGCTGCGCACCGTGCCCCGCGACAACGAGGCCATCAATGAAAACTGGCTGTCGGATCGCGATCGCTATGCGCATCAAGGCCTGTACAGCGAAGACCGTGCCACGCAACCACTGGTTCGCGGCAAGGGCGGGGCATTGCAGCCGGCCAGTTGGGAAGAGGCGATTGCTGCCGCCGCCTACGGTCTGCGCGACGCGGTAAAGGCCCACGGCGCCGCTCAGCTCGGCGCGTTCGTGCATCCGGCGACCACCAGCGAAGAGGGCGCACTGCTGGCCGAGATCGTGCGTGGTCTGGGCAGCGAGAATATCGACCACCGTCTGCGCGTGATCGATGCAGCGCTGGCACCTTCCGACAATGCATTCGAGATGCCTCTGGCCGAGGTCGAGAAGGCCAACGCCATCCTGTTGATCGGCAGCAATCCGCGGCTGGACCAGCCGCTGCTGGGTCATCGTGTGCGCAAGGCCTGGCAGCATGGTGGAAAGGTCTTCGCGATCAATCCGCTGCAATTCGAATTCAGTTTCGATGTCGCCGATTCCTGGTCCGTCGATCCCTGGGCTATGGTCGACACCCTGGCGGGACTTGCCAAAGCCTCGATGCAATCCGGTGTCGAATATGCGCGCGGTGCGCTGCTCGATCTGATCCTGGCATCGCATCCCGACCAACGCCTGCAGGCGCTGGCATCCAGTCTGCGCGACGCCCGAAGCAAGGTGCTGATCCTCGGTGACTTTGCACATCAACATCCGGCAGCGGCGACGCTGCGTTCGCTGGCGCGATTCATCGCCAAGTGCACCGGTGCCAGCCTCAACGAGCTGCCCGCGGGTGCCAACGGTCTGGGTCTTTCGAGTGTCGGTGTGGTGCCACGTGCCGGAAAGGGCGGCCTGTCATCTTCTGAAATGTTGGCATCGCCACGTCAGACGCTGATCGTTTATGGCGCCGAAGCGCCCAACGATTTCGCCTATGGTCCCGCCATCAACGCGGCGCTGATGGCATCCGGCTTCACGCTGGCGTTCTGTGCGCATGTATCCGATGCAATCCGTGCCCGTGCGCATGTGATTCTGCCGATCGGATTGCTGCCGGAAATCGAAGGCACGCTGGTCAACGTGGATGGTCTGGCTCAGCACCTGAATGCTGGTGCCAAATTGCCAGGCGAGGCGCGGCCGGGTTGGCGTGTGCTGCGCGCGCTGGGCGCGTCGCTGGAGATTTCGGGATTCGCGTTTGCGGAATTCTCCGAGCTCGCCGGCCGCCTGCAGCCTGTGGGCAGGCTCAATCCTAATCCGGTCAGCGTGGTGTCGCCAGCGCGTCGTGGCGATGGTATCGGGCTGGTGCGCGTTGGTACCGTGCCGATCTATTCGAGTGATGCCGTGATCCGCCGCAGCGAAGCGCTGCAGGCAACGCCATTGGCAGCGACAGCCTGCGTCGGATTGAATCCCGCCGATGCATCCCGACTTGGCGTGGAAGCGGGGTCGACGGTGCGCGTGGGCGATGGCAGTGTCGAAATCGAATTGCCGTTGGCGGTGGATGCGAGTGTAGCGCCCGGTACGGCGTGGGTGCCCTCGGCGCTGGATGCGACTCAGTCGCTGCTGCCCTCGGGCGCGCTGATCTCGATTGGAAAGGTCTGAGGACGCGCCATGATCGAGTATTTCAATCAAACGGTGACCTGGTTGCAGAGTGATGCGTCGCTCGCGGTGCTGGTCTATACCGTGCTCAAGATACTGGCCATCACCGTTCCGTTGATCCTGGCGGTCGCGTTCTTTACCTTATGGGAGCGCAAGGTCATCGGCTGGATGCAGGTGCGGCACGGCCCCACCTATATCGGCAAGGGTATACTGCAGCCGTTCGCTGATGTACTGAAGTTGCTGCTCAAGGAGTTGATCATTCCCTCGGCGGCGAATGGGTTCCTGTTCCGGCTGGCGCCTCTGCTTGCCCTGGTTCCCGCGTTCGCCGCCTGGTCGGTGATTCCCTTCGATGCCCAGGTCGTGCTTTCCAACAGCAATGCCGGCCTGCTGTATCTGCTGGCGATGACCTCGATGGGTGTCTACGGCATCATCCTGGCCGGTTGGGCCTCGAACTCCAAATACGCGTTTCTTGGCGCGATGCGTGCGGCCGCGCAGATGGTGTCCTACGAAATCGCCATGGGCTTCTCGATCGTGGGCGTGTTGATCGCGTCGGGTTCGTTGAACCTAACCGCCATCGTCGAAGCTCAGTCGGGGAATGCGGGCCTGTTCGAATGGTTCTGGTTGCCGCTGCTGCCGTTGATGGTGATCTATTTCATCTCGGGCGTTGCTGAAACCAATCGCGCGCCGTTCGATGTGTCCGAAGGCGAGTCCGAAATCGTTGCGGGTTTCCACGTCGAGTACGCCGGGTCCGCGTTCGCACTGTTCTTCCTGGCCGAATACGCCAACATGATCCTGATCTGTTTCCTGGCCTCGATCCTGTTCTTCGGCGGCTGGTTGTCGCCTTTCCCTGAAACCTGGGGACTGCTCGGCAAGGCCGGATGGTGGTGGTTGTTCTTCAAGGCCAACATCTTCGCTTTCCTTTATCTGTGGTTTCGCGCCACCTTCCCGCGCTATCGCTATGACCAGATCATGCGGCTGGGCTGGAAGGTGTTCATCCCGATCACGATCGCCTGGGTACTGGTTGCTGGCGTGATGGTCTACTGTGGCTGGTTGTTGCCAGGCGCCTGAGGAGTATGAACCGATGAGCGCAGTTGTCCGCTATCTCAAATCGCTGATGTTGATCGAGTTGATCAAGGGTCTGGGCGTCACCGGGCGCTATTTTTCCCGCGCCAAGTACACGGTGCACTATCCAGAAGAAAGCATTCCCAAGTCCAATCGATTTCGTGGCCTGCACGCGCTGCGACGCTACGCCAATGGTGAAGAGCGCTGCATCGCCTGCAAGCTCTGCGAGGCGGTATGCCCGGCGCTGGCGATCACCATCGACTCAGAGCCCCGGGCCGATGGTTCACGCCGCACCACGCGTTATGACATCGATCTCTTCAAGTGCATCTACTGCGGTTTCTGCGAAGAAAGTTGCCCGGTCGATTCGATCGTGGAAACACACATACACGAGTATCACTTCGAAAAGCGTGGCGAAAACATCGTCAACAAGCAGCAGTTGCTCGCGATCGGCGATCGCTACGAAGCGCAGATCGCTGCAGCGCGCACTCAGGACGCGGCCTTCCGCTGACGGACCGACACTATGACCCTGCCTCTGATTCTCTTCTACGCATTTGCCACGGTCCTGATCGGATCGGCCATCGGTGTGATCAGCGCCCGTAACTCTGTGCATGCGGCGTTGTGGCTGGTGCTGACCTTCTTCACCAGTGCCTGCATCTGGCTGCTGCTGCATGCCGAGTTCCTGGCGATTGCCCTGGTGCTGGTTTATGTCGGTGCGGTGATGGTGCTGTTCCTGTTCGTGGTGATGATGCTCGACGTCAAGATCGATCCGGAGCGCCAGGGCTTTGTGCGTCATCTGCCGGTGGGCCTGTTGGTAGCCGGTCTGATGCTGGCTGAAATGCTCGGCCTGATCGGTATACGCAAACTCAACGACAGCGGCGGGTTGGTGGATGCGGCAGCGGCCCAGGGGCTTTCCAATACCGAATGGCTGGGGCGTGCGTTGTTCTCTGAGTACATCCTGCCGTTCGAAATCGCGGCGGTGATCCTGACGGTTGCCATTGTTGCGGCGGTGGCTCTGACACTGCGCCACCGTCCGAATGTGCGCGCCCAGGATCCGGCGGCCCAGGCGGCGGTGCGCAGTCAGGACCGCATACGCGTTGTGGACATGCCTTCGGTCAACAAGGAGCAGCCATGATTACGCTTGGCCACACCATTGCGCTCGGCGCGATCCTGTTCTGTATCAGCGTTGCCGGCATCTTCATCAATCGCAAGAATGTCATCACGCTGTTGATGGCGATCGAACTGATGCTGCTCGCGGTCAATTTCAACTTCGTCGCATTCTCGAGCTTTCTTGGCGACGAAGCCGGACAGATTTTCGTCTTCTTTATTTTGACCGTGGCCGCGGCAGAGGCCGCGATCGGGTTGGCGATTCTCGTCGTGCTGTTCCGTAATCGGTCGACGATCAATGTGGAAGATCTCGACAGTCTGAAGTTGTGATGCTCAAAGTCATGTGGATGCGCGGCGCGCTCCGCAGGTAACAATTCTGTCGGATTGAAATGTCGGATAACGGGGTGCAGGCAAACCCCGCACTTACAACGAATTCAGAGATGTGACCATGCAAGCGATGTTACTTACCATTGCCCTCGCGCCGTTGTTAGGCGCCATCATCGCCGGACTCTTTGGTCGCCAGGTCGGGCGGGTTGGCGCGCATACGGCCACCATCGGCGGCGTCACTGTATCGATGCTGCTGTCTCTGGTCGTGTTCAAGCGGCTGGCCTTCGACGATGCACCCGTATTCAACCAGAACCTCTACACCTGGTTCGAGATCGGGGGCTACAGCGCGCACATCGGTTTTCTGATCGACCGTCTGACCGCGATGATGATGGTTGTTGTGACCTTCGTTTCACTGATGGTGCATGTCTACACCATCGGCTACATGAAGGACGACCCGTGTTATCAGCGCTTCTTCAGCTACATCGCGCTGTTCACTTTCTCGATGCTGATGCTGGTGATGAGCAACAACTTCCTGCAGCTGTTCTTCGGCTGGGAAGCGGTGGGGCTGGTCTCGTATCTGCTGATCGGTTTCTGGTTCAAGCGGCCGACGGCGATCTTCGCCAACCTGAAAGCGTTCCTGGTCAATCGCGTTGGCGATTTCGGATTCCTGCTGGGCATCGCGATGGTCTTGATGTACTTCGGAACACTTGACTACGCCACGGTCTTTGCCAATCGCGAATCCATCGTCGGCAAGGAAATTGAAATCTTCGCCGGTCACCCCTGGGCGGTGCCTACGGTTATCGGCATATTCCTGTTTATCGGCGCGATGGGCAAGTCGGCACAGGTGCCCTTGCATGTGTGGCTGCCGGATTCCATGGAAGGTCCGACACCGATCTCAGCGCTGATCCATGCAGCGACGATGGTGACGGCGGGTATTTTCATGGTGGCGCGCATGTCACCTCTTTACGAACTTTCCGAAACCGCGCTTGCCTTCATCGTCGTGATTGGCGCGACGACGGCTTTCTTTACCGGCCTGATCGGACTGGTGCAGAACGACATCAAGCGCGTGGTCGCCTATTCGACGTTGTCGCAGCTCGGCTATATGACGGTTGCACTCGGTGCTTCAGCCTATGGCGCAGCAGTGTTCCATCTGATGACGCATGCATTCTTCAAGGCGCTGCTGTTCCTGGGTGCAGGCTCGGTGATCATCGCCATGCACCATGAGCAGGACATGCGCTACATGGGCGGCTTGAAGAAATACATGCCGATCACCTACTGGACCGCAGTGCTGGGAACGCTGGCCCTGGTCGGTACACCGTTCTTCTCCGGCTTCTATTCCAAAGACGCCATCATCGAAGCAGTGCATCACGCCGCCGAGCATGGCAGCGGTGCCTACACCTACGCCTATTGGTGCGTGCTGCTCGGCGTGTTTGTCACCGCTCTCTACAGCTTCCGCCTGTTGTATATGACCTTCCACGGTAAGGAGCGTTTCGTCGTTGCTGCGCATCATGGCGACGATCATGGCAAGGCGGCGCATGCCGATTCTTCCGATCATTCCGATGGTCATGATCAGCATCACAGCGACGCCCATGACGATGATCACGGCCATCATGAGCCCGGTCATCTGGAACATGCGCCGCACGAGTCTCCGTGGGTGGTGACCGTTCCGCTGATCCTGCTGGCAATTCCGTCGATCTGCATCGCCTGGTTCTTCGTTCAACCAATGCTGTTTGGTGGATTCTTCGATGGCGCCATCGTGGTTGCACCCCAGCATGATGTGCTCGCCAGGATCGGCGAGGATTTCCATGGCGTGGTCGCCTTTGCGCTGCATGGCATGACGGCGCCACCGTTCTGGTTCGCGTTTGCCGGTTTTGCAGTGGCGACCTATGTGTATCTGTTCAATCCATCGGTGGCCGACAAGGCTGCAAAGCTGTTCGCGCCCATCGTGCGACTGCTGGAGCGCAAGTACGGTTTCGACGAGCTCTACCAGTTCGTGTTCGCCAAGGGCAGCTTGCTGCTCGGTCGCGGATTCTGGAAGTGGGGCGATGCGCGTCTGATCGATGGCTGGATCGTCAATGGATCTGCCACTGTGATCGATCGCAGTGCTGGCATCCTGCGCTGGATTCAGTCCGGTTATCTCTATCACTATGCCTTCGCGATGATCCTCGGACTGATTGCGCTGCTCGGCGCGTTTCTCTGGCTGCGATAAGAAGAACGGGAACCCAGAACCATGTCGCAATATCTACTCAGTTGGCTGATCTGGCTGCCGGTCATCGGCGCGGTCGCCACCATTGCTTTGGGTCATGCGGATCGCAGCCGTGCGCGCTGGATCGCGCTCGCCACTGCGGTGCTTACCTTTCTGATCAGTATCTCGCTGTACACCGGATACGCAGCCGATTCCGGCAGCATGCAGTTCGTTGAAAAGCATGTCTGGATCGGCGCGCTGAACATCCACTATCACCTCGGCGTCGATGGCATTTCGGTTGCGCTGATCGTGCTGACCACGTTCACCACGGTGCTGGTGCTGCTCGGGGCTTGGGAAGCGATCCAGGAGAAGGTGCATCAGTACGTCGCCTGTTTTCTATTGCTCGAAGCGCTGATGATCGGTGTGTTCTGCGCGCGCGACGCCATGCTGTTCTATATTTTCTTCGAGGCGATGCTGATTCCGATGTTCCTGATCATCGGCATCTGGGGCGGGCCGCGGCGCATTTACGCCACGATGAAGTTCTTTCTGTACACCTTCTTCGGTTCGATCTTCATGTTGATCGGACTGATCTACCTGTACCTGCAGTCGGGCAGTTTTGATCTGGATTATCTGGCCCAGCATCCGCTGTCCATGCGCGAACAGTTCTGGCTGTTCTTCGCCTTCCTGTTGGCATTTGCCGTCAAGGTGCCGATGTTCCCGGTGCATACCTGGTTACCGGACGCGCACGTCGAGGCACCGACTGGCGGCTCGGTGATTCTGGCGGCGATCATGCTGAAGATCGGCGGTTACGGATTCCTGCGTTTCTCCCTGCCGATCACGCCCGACGCCTCGCACGACCTGGCGTGGCTGGTTATTGCGATGTCGCTGATCGCAGTGGTGTACATCGGCTTCGTCGCGCTGGTGCAGGAAGACATGAAGAAGCTGATCGCCTATTCGTCGATCTCGCACATGGGCTTCGTTACCCTGGGTGCCTTCGTGGCATTCGAGCTGGCGCGTGATTTGAATGCCGGCGATGCGGCGCGTCTCGCGCTGCAGGGCTCGATGGTGCAGATGATTTCTCATGGCTTCATTTCGGCGGCAATGTTCAGCTGCGTCGGTGTGGTCTACGATCGTATGCACAGTCGCATGATCAAGGACTACGGCGGTGTGGCCAATACCATGCCCTGGTTCGCGGCGTTGATGGTGTTCTTCGCAATGGCCAATTGCGGCTTGCCGGGCACTTCCGGATTCGTGGGTGAGTTCATGGTCATCCTGGCGGCGTTCCAGGCCAGTCCGCTGGTTGCCGCGACTGCGGGCATTACGCTGATCGTGGGCGCGGCCTACACGCTGTGGCTGGTCAAGCGCGTATTGTTCGGCGCGGTGGCCAATCATCATGTCGCCGAGCTCAAGGACATCAATCTTCGTGAAGCCGTCGTACTGGGTGGATTTGCCTTCGCGACCTTGCTGGTAGGCGTCTGGCCGGCGCCGCTCACCGAACTTATGGACGCTTCCATCCAGGAAGTGGTTAAGCAACTAATGCACGTCAAAGTTTAGGGAGATCGACCATGAGCCCGATTTCAATGGCCGATTTGCTGCCGCTGGTGCCCGAGGGTTTTCTGCTCGGTGCACTGTGTATTCTGCTGCTGGCCGATCTGTTTGTATCGCAGGCGCAGCGTGCAGTGACGCATTGGCTGGCGATTGCCGTGCTGCTGCTGACTGCGGGGCTGGTGTATCGCGTTGATGGCGATGCCAGTCTGGCCGGCACGGCGTTTGGCGGCATGTTCGTCAACGACGGTGTGGCTGCGCTCAGCAAGATTTTCATCCTGATCAGCACGGCGGCGGTTTTTGTCTACGCCAAGCCTTATCTGATTCCGCGCAAACTTTTCCAGGGCGAGTTCTACACGCTGATCCTGTTCGCGGTGCTGGGCATGATGTTGCTGGCGTCGTCTGGCAATATGTTGACGGCGTATCTGGGGCTGGAGTTGCTCGCGTTGCCCTCGTACGCACTGGTTGCTCTGGATCGGGACAATGGCCGGTCGTCGGAAGCGGCGATGAAATACTTCGTTCTCGGCGCCCTGGCCTCGGGCATGCTGCTGTATGGCATCAGCATGATCTATGGCGCCACCGGCTCGCTGGATTTCGCCAGCATCCGCGGCACCCTGGTCAGCAACTCGCCGCATGCGGGTCTGGAAGTCTTTGGGCTGGTCTTTATCGTCATCGGTATTGCGTTCAAGTTCGGTGCAGCGCCGTTCCATATGTGGGTGCCCGATGTGTATCAAGGTGCACCGACACCGGTGACCATGTTCATCGGCAGCGCGCCCAAGATCGCCGCCTTCGCGCTTGCCTACCGGATTCTGGAGGATGCACTGGCGCCGCTGTTCAATGACTGGCGCGGCATGCTGTCGGTGCTGGCCCTGCTGTCGCTGGCCATCGGCAATCTGGTGGCATTGGCGCAGACCAACCTTAAACGCATGCTGGCCTATTCGACGATTTCGCATGTCGGCTTCCTGCTGCTCGGGTTTATCGCTGGAACTGCGGAGGGTTATGCCGCAGCGTTGTTCTACGCAGTAACTTATTCGATCACCGCCACGGCCGCCTTCGGGCTGATCGTGTTCATGTCTCGTGGCGGCTTCGAAGCCGAAGAAATTGAAGACTTCCGCGGCCTGAATCAGCGCAACAGCTGGTACGCCTTGATGGTGTTGCTGGTCATGGCTTCGCTGGCCGGTGTCCCCTTGTTTGTTGGCTTTCTGGCCAAACTTCAGGTGCTGAAGGCGGCTGTGGGTTCGGGCATGTTGTGGTTGGCGCTTGCTGCGGGATTTTTCGCAGTAATCGGCGCCTTCTATTATCTGCGTGTGATTAAGGCGGTGTATTTCGATGATCCGATGCCGTCGACCCATCTTGAAATGCCGACCGACCTTCCATTCCGCATGGTGCTGAGCGCCAATGTGTTGGTTTTGGTGGCGTTGGGTGTGTTTGGCGGGCCGCTGCTGCGATGGTGTATGGATGCTGTAACCAACGGCTGAAGTCTGACTCCGTGGGAGCGGCGTCCCGCCGCGAAGCTCTTGCTCTACTCTTGATTGTCAGAATGTAGGCGGGTGCAACCCACCATTGTCAAACCTTCGAGAATGGTGGGTTGCACCCACCCTACGTTCGCCGCGCTCACCGCCAGCCTACTTTCTAAACTGCACCGCTGCTGAAAATCGATTTATGTTGCTTTGCAGTGGGGCACTGACTACACTGCGCGCCGACTGATGCGGGGTGGAGCAGTCTGGCAGCTCGTCGGGCTCATAACCCGAAGGTCGCAGGTTCAAATCCTGCCCCCGCTACCATCGGTCCAGGGAAAGGCCTCATTTGGGGCCTTTTTCGTTTCGGTCTATACAGCGCCGAGTTGATCCGGTTGCTGAGCGCGCAGGGATGCGAACCCCGTGCGCGAATTAACGGGCCGTATGGCCCGTTTTTTTTATCTGTATTCGGTATTCGTGATTAAGAACTGGCAATCTGGATAGCGTCGTGAATGCGCAGCAACTGACATCGTTGATTACCCCGGCGGTCGAGGCTCTTGGCCTGGAATGCCTTGGTGTTGAGTTTGGCCAGCACAGCAGCTCCAGTCTGCTGCGCATTTACATCGATGTGGCCGATCGCAATGTCCATGTTGATGATTGCGAGGCAGTGAGCCGCGAGGTCAGTGCGTTGCTCGACGTCAACGATCCGATCAGCGGCCATTACACGCTGGAAGTTTCATCGCCGGGTTTTGATCGTCCCTTGTTCACACCGGCGCATTTTTCACGATTCATTGGTGACGCGGCGAAGCTGACCGTCACCATGCCGATCGCGGGCAGGAAGCGGTTCCAGGGCCGGATCATCCGGGTCGAGGATCGCACCATTGTTCTGGATCAGGATGGCGTTGAAGTCGCCATCGTCCACGACAATATTGAAAAGGCACGTCTGGTACCGAATTTTGGCGCCGAGACGGTCAGCAAACCACGCTCTCCGGCCAAGGCTGGAAAGGGCGCCAGCAAGAAGTCGAACGCAAAAACGAAGAAGCAATAGGTAACCTCTGACCTCGTTCGGAGACGCGATAGCCCCCTGAGTCAGGGGGCGAAAAACCGAAGGTTTTGACCGGCTCCGCCGTTGAAAACCAGGGTGTGGCAAGCAATACGCTGTGTAGCGAAGTCGATGTGGTGACTTGTTCAGCGGTTTCTTAAGAATTCACGAAACTGTCGTGCCCCAGGACAAGGGCTTCAGGAGTTGATATGAGCAAAGAGATGCTGCTGGTTGTGGATGCCGTCGCCAACGAAAAGGGCGTCGATGAAGGCGTCATTTTCGATGCCATGGAGGCCGCTTTGGCTTCTGCGGCGAAAAAGCGCTACCACGAACAGGACGTGTCCATACGCGTTCAGATCGACCGCCAGACCGGCGACTACGAGACGTATCGGCGTTGGGAAGTAATCGCCGACGACATCGTCATGGAATCCCCAGAACGCATGATCCGCATGATGGACGCCATCGACGAGAAGGCGGATGCACAGCTCGGTGACTTCGTCGAAGAACGCGTCGAGAACGCCGAGTTCGGCCGCATCTCCGCACAGGCCGCCAAGCAGGTGATCGTGCAGCGTGTGCGCGAAGCCGAGCGCGCGCAGGTCGTCGACGCCTATGCCGATCGCATTGGCGATCTGGTCACTGGCATCGTCAAGCGCGTTGAGCGCGGCAATATTTTCCTCGACCTCGGCGGTAATGCCGAGGCCTTCATCCCGCGCGACAAGGCGATTCCACGCGAGAATGTACGTGCTGGCGATCGTGTCCGCGGCTATCTGTTCGAAGTGCGCACCGAAGTGCGTGGTCCGCAGCTGTTCGTTTCGCGCACCGCACCCGAGTTCATGATGGAGTTGTTCAAGCTCGAAGTGCCGGAAGTCGGCCAGGGTCTGGTCACCATCATGGGCTGTGCCCGCGACCCGGGCGATCGCGCCAAGATCGCTGTCAAGGCCAATGATCACCGCACCGATCCGATCGGTGCCTGCATCGGCATGCGCGGTTCGCGCGTGCAGGCGGTGTCGAACGAACTCAATGGCGAGCGCGTCGACATCATCCTGTGGAACGAGAACCCCGCGCAGTTCGTCATCAATGCGATGGCACCGGCGGAAGTGCAGTCGATCATCGTCGACGAAGAGCGTCACAGCATGGATGTGGCGGTAGCCGAAGACAAGCTGTCGCAGGCGATCGGCCGCGGTGGCCAGAACGTGCGTCTGGCCAGCAAGCTCTCGGGCTGGCAGTTGAACGTGATGACCCAGGATCAGATACAGCAGAAGAGCGAGACCGAACAGGAAGCGGCGCGTGCGCTGTTCATCGAGAAGCTCGAAGTGGACGTCGAGATCGCCTCGATCCTGGTACAGGAAGGCTTCTCCTCGATCGAGGAAATCGCCTATGTTCCCGAGAGCGAATTGCTCGCTATCGAAGAGTTCGACGAAAACGTCGTGGAGGAATTGCGCGCACGTGCCCGCGATGCATTGCTGACGCAGATGCTGGCAGCGGAAGAAAATCTGGAAGAACACAAACCGGCCGCTGATCTGCTGGCGGTTGCCGGTATGGACGAAGAGACTGCGTTCGCGCTCGCAGAGCGCGGCATTCGAACGCAGGAAGATCTTGCTGATCTGGCTGCGGACGAACTCGAGGACATCGAGGGCCTTACGCAGGAACGAGCCGCCGCACTCATCATGGCGGCGCGCGCGCCGCTGTTCGCTGGGCAATGACCGCCAAAGCGGCGCATGATCGAATTCGAGAGGTACTGAATGTCTGACGTAACCGTTCAACAGCTGGCTCAAGTCCTCGGCATGACCGTCGACAAGCTGATCACGCAGTTTTCCGAAGCCGGGATGAAAGTCTCTGGCCCGGCTCAGGTCGTGACCAGTACCGAAAAGGTCAAGCTGCTTGGCTTCCTGCGCCGTACCCACGGCAAGAAGGATGCACCGGCATCGGAAGGCGATTCCGGTCCGAAGCAGATCACGCTGCGCCGCAAGCAGGTGGGCGAAATCACTGTGTCCAGTGGTGCCTCCAAAGGCAAGACAGTCAATGTCGAAGTGCGCCAGAAGCGCACCTACGTCAAGCGCACCGAGCTCGACGAGCAGGCACCAGTGCCGCAGCAAGGCGAGGATGCAGAACGCGAACGCGCGCTGAAATTGCTGGCCGAGTCGCGCGCACAGAATCAGGCCGAAGACACACGTCTGCGCGAAATGGACGGCAAGCGCCGATCCGAGGAAGACGCGCGACGCCTGGCTGTGGAAACACAGCGCAAGCAGGTCGAGGATGCCGCCGCCGCGTTGCGCGCGGCTGCCGAACCCGTTGCACCAGTGCCGGTGGAAGTCGTGGCGGTGGAAGAGCGCAAGCCGGAAGAGCGCAAGCCCGAGGAACGTCGCGCCGAAACGCCCAAGCGTTCCCCGGCAACGCCGCCGCGTGCCAACGAGCGCACCACCGAACGCGTGCCGCCGAAAAAGGCCGGCTCGGAACCGCCGCATCGCCACAAGGGCAATCGCGGCAGTCATCGATCGCCGATTGGCGACGTGCCCGAGGACGATTCAGGCGTAGCGCGTTTCCTCGGCGGCGAGTTGCATCTCTCCGGCGATCACGCGGCGCGTCGCATCAAGAAAAAGCCACGCGCACGTCTCGATGAGCGCGGCCGCGGCGGTGCGGCTCTGGTCGGATCGGGCGGCTTCTCGCGCCCGACTGCGCCGGTGACCAAAGAGATTGTGCTGGGCGACACCATCATCGTTGCCGACCTGGCTGCACGCCTCGCCGTCAAGGGATCGGAAATCGTCAAGGTGCTATTCAAGATGGGCACCATGGTGACCATTAATCAAGTGATCGATCACGATACGGCGGTGCTGGCGGTGGAAGAACTGGGTCACAAAGCGACGCGCGCAAGCGAGAACGATGCAGAAACGACATTGGCTGCTGCGCACGCCGACGCGCAGGGCGAACTGTCGCCGCGCCCCCCGGTGGTGACCATCATGGGTCACGTCGACCACGGCAAGACCTCGTTGCTCGACTATATCCGTCGCGCCAAGGTGGCCGCAGGCGAGGCCGGTGGCATCACCCAGCATATCGGTGCGTATCACGTGACCACCGACAAGGGCGTCATCAGCTTCCTCGATACGCCGGGCCATGCAGCCTTTACGCAGATGCGTTCACGCGGCGCCAAGCTCACCGACATCGTGATTCTGGTGGTGGCTGCTGACGATGGCGTGATGCCGCAGACCATCGAGGCCGTGCAGCATGCGCGCGCCGCGAATGTGCCGCTGATCGTCGCCGTCAACAAAATGGACAAGGAAGGCGCCGACCCGGATCGCGTCAAACAGGGATTGATTCAGCACGAAGTCGTTCCCGAAGAATGGGGTGGTGACACCATCTTCGTGCCGGTATCGGCGAAGACCGGCATGGGCGTGGATGCTTTGCTCGATGCCATCCTGGTGCAGTCCGAAGTGATGGAACTGACCGCCGCTCCGGCTGGTCGTGCCAGCGGCACCGTGATCGAATCCAGCCTGGACAAGGGCCGCGGCCCGATGGCCACGGTGCTGGTGCAACAGGGCATGCTGAGGAAGGGCGACTTCCTCGTCTGCGGCGTCGAGTATGGACGTGTGCGCGCCTTGTTCGATGAGAGTGGGGCCCAAGTTGCCGAGGCCGGCCCGTCGATTCCCGTGGTCGTGCTCGGTCTTTCGGGAGTGCCCAATGCTGGCGATGACTTCATGGCTGTCGCCGATGAGCGACTTGCCAAAGACGTTGCACACCAGCGCGAACAGAAGCGCCGCGAGTCGCGTCTGGTCAAGCAGGTATCGACACGTTTGGACGACATGTGGTCGCAGGTCGCGTCCGGTGGCGCTCAGCAAAGCGTGCTCAACCTGGTGGTCAAGGCTGACGTGCAAGGTTCTGCCGAGGCATTGCGCGATGCATTGACGCGACTCTCGACAGAAAACATCAAGATCAATGTTGTCGCCAGCGGCGTCGGTGGCATTACCGAATCCGATGCCACACTGGCTGCGGCATCGAAGGCGGTCATCATCGGCTTCAACGTGCGTACCGACGCGTCGGCGCGCAAGATCGTCAACGAAAACAGTCTGGATGTGCGCTACTTCTCGATCATCTATGACGTCATCGACCAGGTGAAACAGGTGGCTTCCGGTCTCCTGGGCATGGAAGTCCGCGAAGAGATCATCGGTGTTGCCCAGGTGCGCGACGTGTTCCGCTCGTCCAAGTTCGGCCAGATTGCGGGTTGCATGGTCATCGACGGCTGGGTCAAGCGCAACAAGCCGATCCGCGTGCTGCGCGACAATGTGGTGGTTTTCCAGGGTGAACTCGAATCGCTGCGTCGCTTCAAGGACATCGTCGATGAAGTGCGCAATGGCATGGAATGCGGTATCGGCGTCAAGCAGTACAACGACGTCCGCGCCGGCGACCAGATCGAATGCTTCGAGCGCATCGAAGTGCAGCGTACGTTGTAATCGGGAACCTCATGGGCCACGCCAACTTCAATCGTATCGACCGCATCGCCGCCCTGTTCCGCAAGGAGCTGGGCGCGATGGTGCACGATGCAGTGCGCGACAAGCTGGTGCCGTCGGTGTCGGTGTCGGATGTCGAAGCGACGCGTGACCTGGCCTATGCCGATGTCTTCGTGACCGCGTTCGTGCCGGAACAGGGTGAGACTGCAGTCAAGACCCTGAACGAGCATGCCTGGGAATTCCGCAAAGAGTTGGCGCGTCGCGTCGACCTGCGTACCGTGCCGGAATTGCGCTTCAAGTACGACGATTCGGTAGATCGTGGCGAACGCATCGAAGGTCTGCTGCGTGGCGATTCGATCCCCGAGCCGGTGTCCTTCGATATCACCCGTAAGCCCGTTGCCAAGAAGAAGCCTTCGCGCAAGCGGTAGTACTGGTCTAGCGCCCTTGTGGGTCCGACCTGTGGTCGGACGCTCACGCCGCTGCGACTCGATTAGGCGATAAGAGACCGACCGCAGGTCGGACTCACATGACAGCTGCTGCCAAGACCATTCTGCCATGCCGTTCCAAACCTCCATCCTGCTGCTCGATAAACCGCTGGGCCTGAGCTCGAATGCGGCCTTGCAGAAGGTGCGCTGGATGCTGGGCAAACCCAAGCCCAAGGCCGGACATACCGGAACACTGGATCCTCTCGCCACCGGCATGTTGCCGATCTGCCTGGGCGAGGCCACCAAGTTCGCCGGCTATCTGTTGTCCGAGTCCAAGTGCTATCGCACGCGCTTAGCGCTGGGTATCGAGACTGCTAGCGGCGATCGCGATGGCGAAGAGGTTGCTGTGGCCGAGGTGCCGGGATTCAATTCCGAAACACTGAATTCGCTGTTGGCGCATTTTGTCGGTCGCATTCGACAGACACCTCCCATTTATTCCGCCATCAAGCAGGACGGTATTGCACTGTACAAGCGCGCCCGCGCCGGCGAAGCCGTGCAGGCCAAAGAGCGCGAAGTTCAAATCAACCGAATCGAGTTGATCGGTTTTGGCGTGGACTGGATCGATATCGAAATCGAGTGCGGTTCCGGAACCTATATCCGCAGTCTGGGTATGGATATTGCCAGGGCGCTGGGCACGGTGGGCCATCTGGCGGACTTGCGACGGTTATGGGTGAGTCCCTTCGACAACGCCGTTATGGCATCACTGGACAACGTCGCGGCCTGGGTTGAGACAGGTTTCTCGGGGCACCCTGAGTGGTTGTTACCGGTGGAAAGCGGCCTGACCAGCTTTCCGATTCTGGTGCTGGACGCTGTCACTACGCTGGAAGTGAAGCAGGGCAGGCTGGGCGTCCGCGCCAGCCAACCGCCAGGCGCCTATCGACTACACGAGGCCAATGGCAGGTTTTTCGGGCTGGGTGATATCGTCGACACGGGCCTTTTGCGCGCCAGGCGACTGCTGGCGACGATGTAGGCGCGGCGCCTGCGTTTGGAGCGTAGGCTGGCGGTGAACGCAGTGAACCCCAGCAGACGATCGGGTTTGCTGGGGTTCACTGCATTCACCGCCAGCCTAAGTTCGGCGATCGGCTTGGGTACTGCCGCTAGAAAACGGACTTCCCCTTCCGTCCAGTCGCCCGCTCCATTCCACGAAGCGTGAACGTTTTTCATGAATCAACGCTTGTTAGGAAAGCGTTTCAGTCGTTAGAATACCGGGCTGTCCCTACGTCAAAATCGAACATGCAGACGGTGACACTGCCCCCGGCGGTTCCGGGTTCGTGGTGCAGGGCTCACCTCTCAAAGTCAGGAATTCATTATGTCGCTCAACGTTGAAAACACCAGCAAGATCATCTCCGACAACAAGCGCTCGGCCAACGACACCGGCTCGCCCGAAGTGCAGGTCGCATTGCTGACCGCGCGCATCGAAGCGCTGGCACCGCATTTCACCGCGCACAACAAAGACCATCACTCGCGTCGTGGTCTGCTCAAGATGGTCAACACGCGTCGTCGACTGCTGACCTATCTCAAGGCTAAGGACGGCAATCGCTACAAGACGCTGATCGAGAAGCTCGGACTGCGCCGCTAAGTCATCCACGAAAAAGTGCCTCAGGGCACTTTTTCGTTTGTGGACCCCAGAATTTTTCAAGTCGACGGTCGTCATAGGCGACGTTCGACGCCGGTGCGGGCGAGGGCGTCCGTGTCGCCGCTAGGTATCTCTTCAAAAGGAAATGGTCGTGGCAAAAGTAGTCAAAAGCTTCCAGTACGGTAATCACCAGGTCACGCTCGAAACCGGCGAAATCGCCCGTCAGGCGAGTGGTGCGGTTGTTGTGCGCATGGACGACACCGTCGTGCTGGTCACAGCGGTAGGCAATCGTTCGGCGAAGGAAGGATTGGATTTCTTCCCGTTGACGGTCGACTACCAGGAGAAGTTCTACGCGGGCGGTCGCATCCCCGGTGGCTTCTTCAAGCGTGAAGGTCGTCAGACCGAAAAAGAAACTCTGATTTCGCGCCTGATCGATCGCCCGATCCGTCCGCTGTTCCCGGAAGGCTTCCACCACGAAGTGCAGATCATCGCCAACGTGCTGTCGCTGAATCCGGAAGTCGATAGCGATATCCCGGCGCTGCTTGGTGCCTCGGCCGCGCTGGCACTGTCGGGCCTGCCCTTCAATGGTCCGATCGGTGCGGCCAAGGTGGGCTACGCGGATGGCAAGTATCTGCTCAACCCGACCGCGACTGAACTCAAAACCTCTCAGCTCGAACTCGTCGTCGCCGGCACGCACAACGCCGTGCTGATGGTCGAATCCGAAGCTGCACTGCTGTCCGAAGACGTGATGCTCGGCGCCGTGATGTTTGGCCACCAGCAGCTCCAGGCCGCGATCAACGCCATCAACGAAATGGTCGCCGAAGTTGGCGTCGCGCGTTGGGATTGGAAAGCTCCGGCCAAGAACGAAGCCATGATCGGCGCGCTCAAGTCTGCTGTCGGTAACCGTCTTGAAGCTGCTTTCCAGATCCGCGACAAGCTGGCTCGCCGCGACGCCATCTCGGCGTTGAAGAAAGAAGTGATGGAATCGCTGAAAGCCGACGCCGAAGCCAACAAGTGGGTTGCCGGCGAGATGTCGAAGGAATTCGGCGAGATCGAATACAGCACCATGCGCAGCTCCGTGCTCAGCACCAAGCTGCGTATCGATGGTCGCGACCTGGTCACCGTGCGTCCGATTACCGTGCGCACCGGCGTGTTGCCGCGCACCCATGGTTCGGCGCTGTTCACCCGCGGCGAGACGCAGGCACTGGTCGTGGCCACGCTCGGCACCGCCCGCGATGGTCAGGTTATTGACGCGGTGTCCGGCGAATACAAAGAACATTTCCTGTTTCACTACAACTTCCCCCCGTTCTCGGTGGGCGAAGCCGGCCGCATGATGGGACCGAAGCGTCGCGAAATCGGCCATGGCCGTCTCGCCAAGCGCGGCGTCCAGGCGGTGATGCCGACGATCGAAGAATTTCCGTACACGATCCGCTGCGTTTCGGAAATCACCGAGTCGAACGGTTCATCGTCGATGGCCTCGGTCTGCGGTTCCTCACTGGCCTTGATGGATGCAGGTGCACCGCTGAAGGCGCCGGTCGCGGGTATCGCGATGGGCCTGATCAAGGAAGGCAGCAACTTCGTTGTGCTGTCCGACATCCTCGGCGATGAAGATCATCTCGGCGACATGGACTTCAAGGTAGCGGGTTCCGAAACCGGTATCTCCGCGCTGCAGATGGACATCAAGATCGATGGCATCACCGAAGAGATCATGAAGGCGGCGCTGGCCCAGGCCAAGCAGGGTCGTCTCTTCATCCTCGGCGAAATGAACAAGGTCATCAGCAAGCCGCGTTCGGAAATGTCCGAATACGCACCGCGCATGCTGACCATCAAGATCCACCCGGACAAGATCCGCGAAGTCATCGGCAAGGGCGGCTCGGTCATCCAGGCCATCACCAAGGAAACCGGCACGCAGATCGACATCCAGGACGACGGCACCATCACCATCGCCTCGGTCAATCAGTCCGCCGCTGAAGCCGCCAAGGCACGCATCGAACAGATCACCTCGGACGTCGAGCCCGGTCGCATCTACGAGGGCAAGGTCGCCAAGCTGATGGACTTCGGTGCCTTCGTCACCATCCTCCCCGGCAAAGATGGCCTCGTGCACGTCTCGCAGATCGCCAACGAGCGCGTCGAGAAAGTCTCCGACAAGCTCAAGGAAGGCGACATCGTCAAGGTCAAGGTCCTCGAAGTCGACAAACAGGGCCGCATCCGCCTGAGCATGAAGGCTGTCTACGAAGACGCTGCTGAGTAATGTCATCGGGTGGACTACGGTCCGCCCACGCTGCACACAAAGAGCGGGCGCAAGCCCGCTCTTTGCTTTCTGCAGTATGACCACAGCGGCGACGCCTTTGTGTGAGCAACTGCCTTTGTGGGTCCGACCAGCGGTGGGACGCGTTTATTCGACACGGTGCCCACTGGCGAAACAGTCCCACCACACGTCGGCCCC
>JANMUE010000316.1:0-2329 GCA_031391205.1 Lysobacterales bacterium
GCATGCCGAAGAAGTGCTCAAGAGACTGGAGCTGCCATATCGAGTCATGGCTCTATGCGCCGGCGACATCAGCGCTAACTCCTCCAAAACCTACGATATCGAAGTGTGGTTACCCGGCCAACAGAAGTACCGAGAGATTTCCTCCTGCTCCAACTTCGAAGCCTTCCAAGCGCGCCGTATGCAGGCACGTTGGAGAAATCCGGAAACTGGTAAGCCAGAGCCGCTACATACCTTGAATGGTTCGGGTGTGGCAGTAGGTCGTGCGTTAGTTGCGGTGTTGGAAAACTATCAGCAGCCGGATGGTAGTGTCGTGATTCCGACTGTGCTGCGGCCGTACATGGGTGGATTGGAAAAGATTCGGAAGGCGTAAATTGAAACGGTAGGGCGCAGTAAGCGAAGCGCACTGTGCCACCTTCGACGGCGAGATGTGTGATGGTGTAGTGCGCTGCGCTTATTACACCCTACGCAGCAGGCTACGCGTTGACGAACATGAAGGTGAGTTATGAGTGACAAGAGTCAGGAAGACGACATCGACGGACTGCAAATTCGCGATCTGTGGCCTGTTCTTATTGTTCTGACGCTATTTGCAATATTCCTCCTTGCTGTCTTGAAGCAGAGCTGGCCATTTTCTGATAGCCATGAAACGAATGGGCAGTTCGGAGATGCTTTTGGCGCGCTTTCTTCTCTATTCAATGGGCTCGCCTTTGCGGGATTACTCATCACGATTGTTTTGCAGTCACGTGAGTTGAGGCTGCAGCGAAAAGAGCTTAGGCAGACAAGTGACGAGTTGGCGGGTCAAAAGAAGCAGCTGGAGTACCAGTCGTTTGCAATGGGAAAACAAAATTTCGAGAGCACTTTTTTCCAATTGATAAATCTCATAGACAGCAGAGCTTCACAGCTGCCCGATCCTGTGGTCAATGATCTGTCACGACGTGGGCGTGGTGGGTTTGTCCAGCATGTCCACCAATTTAGGCGTGTTCAGGAAGGAAGATTACAAAATGTAGCCTTAACCCGCGATGAGGTGCATAACGTTTACGTGGACTGGTTTCGTAATGCGGCTCCGGAGTTGTCGACTTACTTTCAACTGATTTCAGAGACAATTAGTTTTTTGGATGCCTCGATAATTCAAGATAGTCATGAGAAGAAACAAGCTTACGCGGATATTCTTAGAGCCATGTTGTCACCTGCTGAAAAGCACTTGATTTTCTATCACGCACTATTTGGTGATGATTATCGGGAGTTTGGTCCACTTGTTGTTCGGTACAGGCTATTTGAGGGGCCAGGAATGACTACCTTGTTTGAAATTCCTGAGCAGAGAAGGCAATGGTATTCCGAGCTTGCGGGGTAGGACCAGCAGGCTGGGTAGAAGTGTAAGCGGGAACCCCGCTCAGCCTTGACGGTACTGCGTCAATGACGCACTATCCGGCTCCATGATCTTCATCGAGTCGCCGATTTTCACCGCCGACTTAAAGGAACTACTCAGCGATGAGGAGTACGCGGCGTTGCAGGCGTACTTGGTGAATGATCCAAATGCAGGTGATCTGATCACCCAGACCGGCGGCTTGCGGAAGGTGCGCTGGACAACAGCGGGTCGCGGCAAGCGTGGCGGCACACGGGTGATTTACTACCATGTGGTGTCGCAATCGCAGATACGCATGATCCTGATCTACCGCAAGGGAATCAAAGACGATTTGTCACCCAAGGAGAAAGCGCTGCTACGTAAGTTGAACGAGGTATGGCAATGAACAGGCGGTTGTTTGAAAAGCTGGCTGAGAGCATGAAGCAGCATGGCGAAATTTCCCGCGGCGAGCGAGCGCCGTCGCGCGAGTTGCATGTGGATGCGCTGGCGGTAAAAGAGATTCGTGCTTTGACGCATTTAAGTCAGCCGAAATTTGCCCGGATACTAGATGTCGATGTGGGCACGCTGCGTAATTGGGAGCAGGGACGTCGCGAACCAACTGGTCCGGCAAAGGCTCTGTTGCGAGCTATTAAGAATGACCCCAAAGCAGTGTTGAAGGCGTTGGCCTGTTGAGCTGCGCCGTAACGGACAAAATTGATCGGATCAATATTGGTCGGCAGGAAGCTGGGATTCCATCCCTACCTACAAATCAATCATCCAGATAGCTAGACACGAAACACGTCACGCGCTCGCGGCAATCACTCGGCCTTCTCGCATGCGCACACACTGCATGACGATGCCCAGTTCCTCTTGATAGCGGCGGATCACTCGGGCTTCGATCTCGGTGACCAACGATACCGCCAGTCCCTTGGCGCCCGCGCGGCCGGTGCGGCCGACACGGTGTAGATAGGCTTTGCTCAAGGTGGGTAC
>JANMUE010000317.1:0-10718 GCA_031391205.1 Lysobacterales bacterium
CCGGCGGGGGTCGTCGGCCGCCCGATCGACGACCCGGTGTGGCGTATGCCTTCGCGGGCAGCAAATGTTACGAGATGTGCCTTTTGCACACATCGACATCAAGATTGCCATACTATTGAGCAATGCCAGCCGGAAGAGTACAGCTCGTATTATTGCTACTGCTTTTATGCGCGGCGCTGACTCTGCGTGCACAGTCCGCCGGGACCGGCCCAGGTGATATTTCGCAGCCACCGGAAATCCGTCAGCTGCGACAAAACTACGACGAAAAGACCGAAACGCTGCGCGATCGCGCTGCCGCGCTGCGCGCCTCGGCGCGCGATCCGGTGACGCGCATCTGGGCCACGCTCGCGCTGGCCGAGTTCGAGAACGAACTCGAACACGAGGATGCCGCTTTCGCGCTGCTCGACGAAATGGAGCAATCGGCACGCACCTTGAAAGTGCCCGATCTTGAGTTCGCGGTGCAGACGCTGATCAATGTCATCAACGTGAATCGCGGCCGGCCGGAGAAAGCCGAAGCGGCGCTGGTGCGTATGCAGGAGCTTGCCGATGCCAGCGGCAATCTGGTCTGGCGTGCGCAGGTCGCACACGACCGTGGCGTATTGTTCCGCAAACTCGGTCGCTTTGACGACGCACTCAAGCAATTCGAAGTTGCCGAGAAGATCAACCGGGAAATCCCTGGGCAACCTGATCTCGCGCATGAACTCAACTCCATCGGCATGTTGCACGGGCGTACCGGGAGATTCTCCGATGCCGCACTGGTGCACAAGGAAGCGCTGGAGATCGCCAGAAAAAACGACGACCGCCGGGAAATGGCGCGCAGCCTGCGCTTGCTGGGGGTCCTGTACCGCAACCTCGATGACGAGGAACAGGGCAGCGAATATCTGCGCGAGGCATTGACGCATATCCAGGAGCGCAACCGGCGCGAAGCGATCATTCTCAATGCCGAGGTCGGCATCTCTATGATGAAGCTGGAACGCTTCGACGAGGCCGAAGCCTTCATCGAAAAAGCCGTTGCCATGGCCGCTGTATCCGGCAATTCTCCGAACAAGCTCAATGCCTACAGCCGCATGGCCGAACTGGAGTTGGCGCGCGGCAATGGGAGCGAAGCCAAACGCTGGGTGGATCGCGCGTTTCAGGAGTTCGACAAGGTCGCCATCCGCGATCAGGTACTGCTGCGACTGACCCGGGTACGCATCTGGTCAGCAAAGGAGCCGACACCCGAGGCGCTGGCCGAGGCACGCATTACGCTGGAGGGTACACGCCGGATCGGCGATCGCATTCTTGAACGCGCCGCACTCGATGTGGTGGCCGACCTGGAGCTCGGGCTGGGCGATGCCGCCAGTGCCTACGCCACGCGCAAGGCGCATCAACAGCTGGACAAGGTGCTGGCCATGGATATGGCCGGCCGCCGCATCGCCGTGCTCGAGGCCAGCCTGGAGAAAGAACGCGCCGACATGGAACGCAACCTGTTGGCACGCGACAGCCAGATCAAGGATCTGCGCATCCTGCGCCAGCGCTATCTCGGCCTTGCGTTGATCGCCGGCATCTTCGCCCTGGTTGCGGGACTGAGCCTGCTGTTCTGGCGCGTACGCAGCATGCGCCAGAAGAATGCCGAATTGAAGGCGAGTCGCGACAAATTGTCGGAGCTGCATTTCGCGCTGCTCGGCAGCACTGAACAACTGGAACGCATGGCCAATTCCGATGCGCTCACCGGCATCGCCAATCGGCACGCGGTCATGCGCAGACTGGAACTGACCTGGCAGCGTGCCACCATCGCCTCTACCGCCTGCCTGCTGTTGATCGACCTGGATCACTTCAAACAGGTCAACGATCGCCACGGCCACCTTGGCGGCGACGCAGTACTCAAGGGCGCAGCGCAGCGCATGCAGGCGATGTTGCCGGAATCGGCAATGCTCGGTCGCTGGGGCGGCGAAGAGTTCATTCTGGTGATGGAGGCGACCGATCAGGCACGCAGCCTGGATTTCGCCGATCGCCTGCGACGGCAAATCAGCGACACGCCGGTAACCTGGCAAGGTGGCGAAATTTCGGTCAGTGCCAGCATTGGTGTGGCGATGCTGGACAAGTCGCGACTGGCCAGTGTCGACGAATGGATTGCCGGAGCCGATAGAGCGCTGTACCGCGCCAAGCGCGAAGGTCGCAATCGCGTCGAACTGGCGCGCCAGTCGGAGCTTGCCTGAGCGTTTGTACAGTCGAAAATTGGCGGCATCGCACCCACCTTTGACGCATTGCCAGGCCGAGCGCAGCCAAGCATCCTCCTCAATCCCGCACTGGAAATCATGCATGCACATGGCCCCAATGACCCTGGTTCGCTTTGCCATCTGTCTCAATATCTTTCTGCATGGCGTAGCGAGGGTCAGCAACGGCGGCGTGGTGCCGTTCGGCGGGTTTCTTGAGAGCCAAGGCTTGCCATTCGGCGTCGCCATCGCCACCGGCATCACTGCCTATGAAATCCTGGCGCCACTGATCATCGCCAGCGGCCGGTGGATTGCGCCGCTGTGCCTGATCTCGGCGATCGAGTACGCCGTCGGCATCGTGCTGGTGCATTGGCAGCATGGCTGGTTCGTCGTCGGCGCCGGCAGAAACGGCATGGAGTACAGCGTCCTGCTGATCGCCTGTCTGCTGGCACTGGCTTGGCAGGATTGGAATCAGCGCAAATTGGCGCGCTGAGAGCGCGACCTGTGGGAGCGGCGCAAGCCGCGAAGCTCTTGCTCTACTGTCTGAGATCAGAGCAAGAGCTTCGCGGCTCACGCCGCTCCTACATTCGGGACCACTCCCACCCACAGACCCATCCGCGCTACCCTTTGCGCCCCATGAAAAAGAAATCCATCGCGCGCGATTTCGCGCTACAGCCGGAAGATGCCGAACGCCTGAGCAATCTGTGCGGCGCGTTCGACCAGCATCTGCGCCAGATCGAACTGCGCCTCGGCGTCGAGATCGCCAATCGCGGCAATATTTTCCGCGTGCATGGCGATGCCGGCAACGCCGCGCGTGCACGCAAATTGATTGAATCGCTGTATGAGCTGACATCGACCGAAACACTGACGCCGCACCAGATCAATCTGGCCATGACCGAAGCCGGTGTCGACGCGCCTGCGGTCGCAATCAGGGATGGCGCGGCTGCGGTCACGCCACAGGAAGTGGCCATCCGCGTCAAACGCGGCACCATCAAGGGCCGCGGCGACAATCAGCAGCGCTATCTGCATGCCATCGCCCGCCACGACATCAGTTTCGGTGTCGGCCCCGCAGGCACCGGAAAAACCTACCTCGCCGTCGCCAGTGCTGTGCTCGCGCTGGAGGAAAACCGCGTGCAGCGTATCATCCTGGCGCGGCCTGCGGTCGAGGCCGGCGAGAAGCTCGGCTTCCTGCCCGGCGATCTGTCGCAGAAGGTCGACCCGTATCTGCGCCCGCTGTATGACGCCTTGTACGAGATGCTGGGTGTTGAACGCGTCAGCAAGCTGATCGAGCGCAACGTCATCGAGATCGCGCCGCTCGCGTATATGCGCGGGCGCACGCTCAATGATGCCTTCGTGATTCTGGATGAGGCGCAGAACACCACCGTCGAGCAGATGAAAATGTTCCTGACGCGCATCGGTTTCGGCTCGATTGCGGTGATCACCGGCGATATCACCCAGATCGATCTGCCCAAGCACGTGCCCTCCGGGTTGCGTCAGGTGATCGAGGTGCTGCGCCAGGTTGACGGCATCAGCTTTACCTTCTTCGAAGCCCGCGACGTGGTGCGCCATCCGCTGGTGCAGCGCATCGTCACCGCCTACGAGGCTCACGAGGCCAGCCAAGCCCGGGTCGAGCGCTGATTCATGACGCACGCTCGGGCGACCCTGCCGGTGTTGTTCGATCTGGACGGCACCCTGGTGCAAGGCGATAGCGGTTCGCAGCTGATCCATCATCTGATTGAGCGCCGGCTGTGGCGCCGTGCGCTGGCCCTGCTCAGCGCACCGATCGGCTTTCCGTTGATGGCCTGGATCGCAACACGGCGCCAGGGTGTGTCGATCTTCCTTTGGGTCGCCACCGTCGGCATGAGCGAACACGAATTGGCCGCCGCGGTGGCGGACTTCATGCGCACACATCAACCGAAACGGATTGAGCTGGTGATTGCGGCATTACAGGCGGCGCTGGATCAAGGCGAAGAAGTGGTGATTGCTACCGGCGCTTTCCAGACGCTGGCAGAACAATTGGTCGCGCAACTGCAGTTGCGCGGACAGCCACGTATCGTCGGCTCCACGATTCAACCGTTTGCTGGTGGTTTCGTTTCGCGCGTCCAGGCAAATGGCCCGGCCAAACTGCAGCGGCTCGCCGAATGTGGTGTAGTGCCGCCCTTTGCACGGGCCTGGAGCGACAGTAACTCGGATCTGCCGATGCTGACCGCCGCCGCCGAGGCGCATTGGGTGACGGCACAATCTGATGCGCCGCGTGCGGTGCTGAACAGGCTGCCCGACGTTATCGTGCACAGCATTCCCCAATCCTGAGGATTGCGTGCCCTTCGACATCCACATCAGCTATCAGGTCGACCGACGCGGTCAACCCAGTCCGGCACGATTGCGGTCGTGGGCCGACGCGGCATTGAAAGCCGCACGCCGTCGCACCGGTGAGCTCAGTATCGTGCTGGTCGATGACATCGAAGGCCGGGCGATGAATCTGCAATATCGCGGCCGCGACTACGCCACCAATGTGTTGTCGTTTCCGGTCGAGCTGCCTAAAGGCGTGCGCTCGCCGCTGCTCGGCGATCTTATCGTCTGCGCACCGGTAGTCGCGCGCGAGGCCACAGAACAACACAAAGTGCTGGCCGATCACTACGCCCACCTAGTCGTGCACGGCACCCTGCACCTGCTTGGCCACGACCATATCGACGATGCCGATGCCGAGCGCATGGAAGCGCTGGAAACCCGCATCCTGGCCGGGCTGGGCATTGCCGATCCGTATATCGAGCGCGATCCGCCTCTGCGCACCAGGGCATAAATTTTTGTTTTTATTGAATATTTAAAATTGGAATCGACGTTCGACAAGAATTCGATACACTGATGCCCTTGCCCCGCACGGGGCGACGTCCACGATGTAATGAACGACGAACCTCCCAGTAGCAGCGCGCCCGCGCCGCGAAGCTGGCTTGATCGATTGGGCCACATGATTTCCGGCGAAGCACGCAACCGCGTCGAATTGCTGGAAGAACTCCGCACAGCACATGCCAACGGCCTGATCAGCGCAGACACGCTGTCCATGGTCGAGGGCGCCATTGGCGTGTCCGATAAGCAGGTCAGCGATGTCATGGTGCCGCGGGCACAGATGGTGACGGTGGCGGTGAATGCCGACATCACGGACATCATTGCCAACGTGATCGAATCGGGACACTCGCGCTTTCCGGTGACCGGCGAAGACCGCGACGAGATCATCGGCATCCTGCTGGCCAAGGATTTGCTCAAGTGCATGGCCGACGCAAACCTGCCGTGCAGTATCCGCGCCTTGATCCGCCCGGTCAGCCTGATTCCGGAGAGCAAGCGGCTCAACCTCCTGCTCAAGGAATTCCGCACGCGCCGCAATCATATGGCGGTGGTGGTGGATGAATACGGCGGCGTCGCCGGACTGGTCACCATTGAAGATGTGCTGGAAACCATCGTCGGCGAGATCGAAGACGAGCACGACGACGAAGCCAATCCGGATCAGCACATCCGTGTCGCCAGCGAAGGCCGCTACAGCGTCGATGCGATCACGCCGATCGGCGATTTCAATCAGCGTTTCGGCAGCAAGTTTTCCGACGAGGAATACGACACCATCGGCGGCATGGTCACAGAAGCCACTGGGCACCTGCCCGAATCCGGTGAGGAAGTGGAAATCCAGGGTTTTCATTTCCTGGTGACCAAGGCCGATGCGCGTCGTGTGCACCAGTTCATGGTGCGACAGCTGTCGGGTAATTAGGCATGTGCATTTCGCGGATTGGATTCCGCGCCGCCTTGTGCTTCATTGCCTTGGCAATGGCCTTGCTCGGCAATGGAACAGCCAACGCACAATCGCCCGCTCCCGATGGCAGCAGCCTGCGTGTCGCCCTGGTAACAGCGGCGCCCGGCGCCATCTACTGGCAGCGTTTCGGTCATAACGCCATCCTGATCGAAGACAGCATCAGCGGCGACCGCCGCCTGTACAACTTCGGCTGGTTCGACTTTGGGCAGGAAAACTTCATGCTCAACTTTGTGCGCGGCCGCATGCTGTATCTGCTGGCCGCCACCGATCCGGACCGAGATATCGCCGGCTATCGTGCCGAGGGGCGCTCGGTTTGGCTGCAGGAACTCGATCTGGATGCCGCGCAGAAACTGGCACTGGCGCGCAAGCTGGCACTGAACGCGCAGCCGGAAAACGCCGAGTACCGCTACGACTATTACGTCGACAACTGTTCCACCCGAGTACGCGACGCGCTTGATGAGGTCCTGGGCGGCGCGATCAAACGGCAGTCACTGGGTCGCGGTCGCGGTGAGACGTATCGATCCTTGTCGCTGGCGTACGCGCGTCCGATTACCTGGCTGGCCCTGAGCATCGATCTGGGGCTGGGGCCTGCGGGGGATCGACCCATCAATTTCTGGGAAGAGGCCTTCCTGCCGCTGCGGCTGCGCGATCTGGTCAATGAAATCCGGATCGATGATGCCAGCGGCACTCCGCGTCCACTCGTGCGCCAGCAGCGCATATTGTTTGCTGGCCCGCTCGACGATAACGTCCCCAGGGAGCCGGATTGGTTCGTCCACTTCCTGTTGATCGGTTTCGCACTGTCCACAGTGCTGGGCTGGGCGCTGCGTAGCGAACGCGCCACACTGCGCACCACAGCGGCAGGAATAGCCGCGGCGGGCAGCGCACTGATCGGCCTGATCGGTTTAGGACTACTGGGGCTGTGGTTCGGCACTGATCATGAGATCACCTGGCGTAATGCCAACATCGCGTTGTTTTCACCGCTCTCGCTGCTGTTGGTGCCTGCACTGTGGCGACTACGCCATCCGCTTTCAAGAGTCGGTGCCTTACCGCCTGTCGTCGCCATGATCGTGCTGACAGGTTTCGGCGTATGTGTAGTCGCCGGTTTACTGAAGTTCAACATCCAGGCACAGTTCAATTGGCTTCCACTGCTGGCGTTCTGGCACGTGCTGGTGTGGACGACACTGGCGGCGGCACGCGCCAGAGCCAGCAGCTAGCGCGGTTTCGGCCGCGCATATCACGGGTGAAAGCCGGCATTTAGCCACCGCTGCCGGTTGCGCTCGCACCCCTTGCACGCGCATCATGCCCCACCTTCGATCGGGGCCGGAGCCGGGCATGAATCTGAAAGTCGAGTACACGGCTCCGCCGCCGCCCATGGTGGTCAATTGTGTGGCGTACCACGCCAATGGCAGCCGACTGCCTGACATCAGTCTCGACGAGATCAGCGATGCGCTGGCAGCCCCGGACACCTTCGTCTGGGTTGGTGTGCAGGAGCCCAACGCCGATCTGCTGGACAAGTTGCAGGAAGAGTTCTGCCTGCACGATCTTGCGGTGGAGGACGCGCATCATGCGCATCAGCGGCCGAAGATCGAAGTCTATGGCGACTCGCTGTTCATCGTGCTGCACACCGCGCAATTCGTCAGCGGCAACATCAAGTTCGGCGAGACACACATCTTTCTGGGGCCCCGCTATCTGGTGACGGTGCGCCACGGCGCATCGCTCTCTTACCAGCCTGCACGCTCGCGCTGCGAAAAAGAACCCGAACTGCTGGCAATGGGGCCGAGCTACGCGCTGTACTCGGTGATGGACTTCATCGTCGACAATTTCCTACCGATCGTGCGCGAATTCCAGACGGAGCTGGCCGAGCTGGAAACCGATATCTTCGATTCGAATTACAAGCGCGACACCATCAAGAGCCTTTATGACCTCAAGCGCGAGCTGGTCAACCTGCGGCTTGCGGTGGCGCCGTTGCAGGACATCCTCAACCAGCTGGTGCGCTTCCATCCGACGCTGATCAAGGAAGAAGTCCGACCCTATTTCCGCGACATCTTCGATCACGCCGTACGCGTGAAGGAAGCCTCGGACACGATGAGCGAAATGCTCTCGGCGGCAATGAGCGTCAACCTGGCGATGGTCACCGTAGGCCAGGGCGAAGTCGTCAAACGCCTGGCCGGCTGGGCCGGACTGCTGGGCATTCCCACGCTGATGGCGAGCTGGTACGGCATGAACTTTGATCACATGCCCGAGCTTCCTGGTACCTACAGCTATTACATCTTCAGCGGCATTACCGTGGTCGTGGTGGGCGTGACCTACGCCATTCTGAAAAAAGCGAAGTGGTTGTAGGTTGGATCCCCCGAAGGGGTATCCGACATCGGAATATCGGTAACGTCAAGAATTGCACCACGACACGACGCCAAGTGGTTGACCACCACGATGTCGGGTACCCCTTCGGGGACCCGACATCGGAATATCCGTAACCTCAAGAATTGCCCCGCCGCACCGCGTCGAATGGCTGAACACCACGGCGTCGGGTTCCCTTCGGGGACCCGACCTACGTCGATCACCCTCTCAATCGGCGGTGTGCTGCTTCAACCAGCCATTGACCTCGTTATGCCATTGCACTGAATTGTGCGGCTTGAGAATCCAGTGGTTCTCATCGGGGAAGTAAAGGAACTTGGATTCGACGCCGCGGCGCTGCAACGCGGTGAATAGGCTGATGCCCTGCTCCACCGGCACGCGATAGTCGAGTGCGCCGTGCACCACCAGCACCGGCACCTTCCAGTCCTTGACAAACTTGATCGGGTTGTGGCGCTCGTAATTGTCCGGCTTTTCATACGGCGTGCCCTGCATTTCCCATTCGTCGAACCACAGCTCTTCGGTCGAATAACCCATGAAGCGGTTGTCGAAGATGCTGGCATGGCTGACGATGCAGTCGAATTGCTCGGCCCAGTTGCCGGCGATCCAGTTGACCATGTAACCACCATAGCTGCCGCCGAGCGCACAGGCCTTGTCGCCATTGAGCCAGTCGTAGTTGGCGAGCGCTGCGGCCATACCCTTCTTCAGATCTTCCAGCGGCTTGCCACCCCAGTCACCGGAAATCGCATCGGTGAAGGCCTGGCCGTAACCTGTTGAACCGTGGAAGTTGATCGCGATGACCGCAAAACCCTGGCCGGTATAGGTCTGCGGGTTCCAGCGGTAATGCCAGTCATTGCCGAACGCGCCTTGCGGACCGCCATGGATCAGAAACGCGATCGGATATTTCTTGCCGGCTTCAAAGTTCCAGGGCTTGACCACATAGCCCTGCACGCTCTCATCGTTCCAACCTTTGAAGGTGAAGAACTCGGGCTCGCCGAGCGTGATGTCCTTCATACGTTCGGCGTTGAACTGGGTAAGGCGCTTTTCGGTCTTGCCGAGCAGGAACAGATCGCTGGGCGACTTCAACGTATCGCGCGATACCACGATGGTCTTGCCGACGACAGCGAAGCCGTTGATGTGGCCTTCGCCCGAAACATTGCGTACTTTGCCGCTGGCGATATCGATCGCAAACAGCGGGTGCTGGCCGTTGTCGTCGGCGGTACCGTACAGCGTCTTGCCATCGGCCGACAGCGTAAGCGGTCCTGTCGAACGGTCCCAATCCGCAGCGATTTCCCGGCTGCTGCCATCGGCGATGTTCAAGGCCTTGATCCACAGTCGATCGGCTTCGAAGGTGGCACGTTTCATCGCCAGGAAGTAAAGCGTCCTGCCATCGAGGGAATACAACGGGTACGAATCCATCGCCTGATTCGTAGCGGTCAGATTGCGTGGTGCATTGCTGGCATCGACGGGTGCAGTGAACAGATCGAAGTTGGTCGACCAGGCTTCGGTCCTGCCGGCGATGCGCGCGGCAAAGGTGATATGCATGCCGTCTGGAGAGAACGCCGCCTCACTGAGATCGCCGAACGGCTTGGACGGTACATCGCCATCGATGCCGCGGCTGACCCAGGCCGGTGCTGCCTCAGCCTTGCCGTCGGGACCCAGATCGGCGACAAACAACTGCGCGCGCCGACCATCCGACCAGGCGTCCCAATGGCGGATGAAGAGCTTGTCGAATACCTTGCCGCTGTTCTTCTGCGCGGCAACATCGTCCAGGCGCTTTTTTGTGCAATCGATGCCATTGGTATCGGCGTTACCGCAGTCATTGAACACTTCCATGCTGACCGCAATCTGCTCGCCCGTTGGCGACAGCAGATAGCTGCCGACATCCAGCGCATAGTTCGTCACCTGCGAAGCTTCACCGCCGCCGAGCGGCAGATTCCATACCTGCATTGAGCCACCGCGTGCCGACATGAAGTAGAGGGAGCGCCCGTCATTGGACCAACGGCCCGATACCGATGTCTGGCCCTTCGCGGTCAGGCGGCGCGCGGCGGCGCTGCCATCGCTGGGTACCAGCCAAAGCCCTTGCAGACCCTTGTTCGCTTCAAAGTCGGTTTCGCGTAGTTGGAACGATACCCACTTCCCATCGGGCGAGAGCTGAGGATCGCTGGCACGATCAAGGTTGACCAGATCGTTGACAGTGAAGCCGCGCTGTTCCGCCATGGCCGACGAGGCCACCAGCAGGCTGAACGCAGAGGCGAGCACAAAACGCATGGCGATACTCCCGAAGAGAAGAACGCGCATGGTATTGGCTGTGGGCGCCGGCGTCCAAGCGCCGGTGGTAATGGATAAAACAATGTAGGAGCGGCGTGAGCCGC
>JANMUE010000156.1:0-16803 GCA_031391205.1 Lysobacterales bacterium
GCCGCGATGCCTTTTGCTTTGATAGTCAAGGCCGGAGCATCGCGGCGGGACGCCGCTCCCAGGATCGCGATGTCGTGCTTTGGCTCCGATGGTTCCTTGGAATCTCTTGCCAAATCGCACCCGGATCGATCCGGTACGCGATCAGGCGAGTTTGCCACACCCCATCCTCGCCGCTGCGCGACGACCGTCCCCTGAACCCCAGGGGACTGGATCAGCATCGGAGAATGCTCGCGAAAATCCGTTCAGTTGGACACATCGAGAAAAGACCGTCGCTCCCACTTCAATGTGCCGATGCCACGAAGAAGATTTCCGAATCTTTGCGTCATCCGCTTCCGCTAACATGGGCGGATGAAAAACGCCCCCTTTGCCCAGGATGTCCTGCCCCAGGTACATCTGAAGATCGAACGCCGCTCCAACCATCCGTGGATTTTCCAGAAGATGGTCGAGAAGCCGGAACTCAAACCACGCCCCGGCAGCATCGTCGAAATCATTGATCGCGACGGCACCTGGTGCGGTCGCGGTTTCTATAACGGCCATTCACGTATTGCCTTGCGCGTGCTGACCGCCGACCCGGATGAGGCGCTGGATGCCGACTTCTTCCGTCGTAAGATTGCCGCCGCGATCGACCTGCGCCGCGCACTGCTGAGCCTGGACACGGTTACCGACGCCTATCGCGTGGTGCATTCCGAAGGCGATGGCCTATCCGGACTGGTGGTGGATCGTTTCGGTTCGACACTGGTGGTCGAGTTTTTCTCGGCCGGCATGTTCCGTCTGCGTGAGCTGATCCGCGATGTGCTGCTGGAACAGTTTCCCGACAGCCAGTACTACTGGTTCGCCGATGATCATGTCGGCAAGCAGGAAAGTTTCGATTGCCATCCGCCCGCGCCGCCGGAGCCCGGCATCATCACCGAGCACGGAATGCGTTTTCGCGTCGAGCCGGGTCGCGGCCACAAGACTGGCTTCTTCGCCGACCAGCGCGACAACCGCAAGCGCCTTGCCGAGTTCTGCAAAGGCAAGACTGTACTTGACCTGTGCTGCAACACCGGTGGCTTTGCCGTCTATGCCAAGGCGCAGGGCGGTGCCGATGAGGTAATCGGCATCGATATGGACGAGGAAGTCATCGAAGTCGCCAAGCAGAATGCGCAGCTCAACAAGGCACGTGTCAAATTCGTGCAGTCGGATATCTTTCCGTGGCTGCGCGATGCCGGCAATCGCGGTGATGAGTTCGATGTGGTCATTCTCGATCCGGCCAAGATGACGCGCGATCGCGAGCAAGTGATCACCGCGCTGAAAAAATACCTGGATATGAACAAGCTTGCGATGAGCGTGGTCAAGCCCGGCGGCATCCTACTGACCTGTTCCTGCACCGGCCTGGTCAAGGAGGAGGAATTCCTGGACATGATCCGTCGTGCCGCCTACTACGCCAATCGCACAGTGCAGATTCTGGAAGTGCGCGGCGCCGGCGGCGACCATCCATGGATGGCGCATGTGCCGGAATCGCGTTATCTGAAAGCAGCCTTCTGCCGGGTGGACTGAGGAAGCCATGCAATGACGTACTTCCACGATATCGATCCGGTGCTGATAAATCTCGGCCCCGTCGCCGTGCACTGGTATGGGTTGATGTATCTGTGCGGATTCGGCACCTCGTATTGGTTGGGGATGCGCCGTCTGCGCGCTGGGCGTCTGGGCATCAGCGCCGAACAATTTTCCGACCTGCTGTTTGGCGCGATGCTGGGCGTGATCATCGGCGGTCGCATCGGTTACATGCTGATCTACGGACGCGATGAATTGATCGCCGAGCCGCTCAGCCTGTTCAAGGTCTGGGAAGGCGGCATGAGTTTTCATGGTGGCCTGGTCGGCGTGGTCGCGGCTGGTGCCTGGTGGAGCCGCAAGCGCGGCCGTCATGCGTTTGATGTGGTCGACTTCATGGCGCCCCTGGTGCCGCTTGGCCTGGGCTTTGGTCGCATGGGCAACTGGATCGGTGGTGAGTTGTGGGGCCGGCATACCGACGCGTCGTGGGGCGTGATTTTTCCCAAGTCGCTGGATCACCTCGGCCTCGGCATGGACACCCTTCGCCAGCAAGCCCAGGCTGGCTTGTTGGACGCGCAGGCGCGGCATCCTTCGCAGCTGTATCAGGTGTTTCTGGAAGGTGTGGTGCTGTTTCTGATCGTCTGGTTCTACTCGACCAAACCTCGTCGGCGTTATGCGGTATCGGGTGTGTTTGCCATCGTCTATGGGCTCGGTCGTTTCCTGGTGGAGTTTGTGCGCGAACCGGATCAGCAGATGGGTTTCGTCGCGTTTGACTGGATGACTACGGGGCAGTTGCTGTCGCTGCCGTTGATTGCACTCGGTGTGGTGTTTCTGTGGATGTCGCGGACCCAGCCCGTGGAACAGTACGTGATGCCAGCCGACGCAACGCCGTCAGCAAAAAGCGCCGGCAAGGGAAGGCCCTGATCGATGCGTCAGTACCTGGATCTGCTTCAGCACATCCTCGACCATGGCGTCGACAAGGCGGATCGCACCGGCACCGGCACGCGCAGCGTGTTCGGCTATCAGATGCGCTTCGATCTGGCACAGGGATTTCCGCTGACCACGACCAAGAAGCTGCATCTGCGCTCGATCATTCACGAGCTGCTGTGGTTTCTGTCCGGCGATACCAATGTGCAGTATCTGCGCGACAACAAGGTAACGATCTGGGACGAGTGGGCCAACGAACAAGGCGAGCTGGGCCCGGTCTACGGCAAGCAATGGCGCAGCTGGGAAACGCGTGATGGACGTGCAATCGATCAGATCAGCGAGGTCGTCGAGCGCATTCACCGCGACCCGGACTCACGCAGGCTGATCGTCAATGCCTGGAATGTGGGCGACTTGCCGAAGATGGCGCTGTCGCCCTGTCATGCGTTGTTCCAGTTCTATGTGGCCAAGGGCCGTCTCAGCTGCCAGCTCTATCAACGCAGCGCCGATGTATTTCTTGGCGTGCCGTTCAACATCGCCTCATACGCCTTGCTGACGCATATGATCGCGCAGGTGTGCGGCTTGCAGCCTGGCGAATTTGTGCACACTTTTGGCGACGCGCATCTGTATTCGAATCATCTGGACCAGGCGC
Organism: Lysobacterales bacterium; assembly: GCA_031391205.1. Lineage (GTDB taxonomy): Bacteria > Pseudomonadota > Gammaproteobacteria > Xanthomonadales > Ahniellaceae > 0-14-3-00-62-12. The sequence goes on from JANMUE010000156.1 coordinate 3,107, forward strand.
GTGAACAACTACTGCGCCAGCCCAAGGCGCTTCCGAAATTGTGGCTGCGCCCGGATGTAGCCGGTGTTTTCGATTTTCGATTCGAGGACATCCGCATCGATGACTACGTAGCCGACGCTGTGATCAAGGCGCCGATTTCAGTTTGAACCTGATCACGGCTGGGTGTCTGCCGCGAATGGCAATGCGGCCTGCACGGGGTTACGACGCCAGCCGATCCAGAACGCCAGGGCCAGTGCGACGAGAGCGAATGCCAGGCTGCCAAAGTCGGTTCTGGCCCGAGCGATGGCAAACGTCAGATCGGCGCCGATTGTCAGCAGTGCGTCCATGAAACCGACGCCGATGTTGGCGGCGATGATGCTGGCCGATTTCAACCAATGCGCGTAGGCAATGCCGATCGCGCAGATCAGCAGCGAGAGCGTGCCACGCAGTAGCCCGCTGCGCGGCGACAGATAGTGGCGCGCCGGCCAGGTGGCCGCAGCGCAGGCCAGCGCCATGGCAGGAAGTTCGGCAGAGAACCTCAGCGACAGCGCAGACCACAGGGCACCAGCGGCAAGCGGCAGAAAGACAGCAGCGACGAAGGTCACCAGGCGATGCAAAAGTTTAAAGAGCATCCGGCATTGTGACTATGTTGCGTGCGAATGGCGAGCGAGGCGCTGGCAGATTTTGTGGGTCCGCGCTGTGCGCGGACGCTTCTTGCCGACACGATCCGCTCGGGCGAAAGCGTCCGACCACAGGTCGGACCCACAGTCGCGGAGGGGTTTACGCCCGTGCGAACAGTGCGAAGCGATGTGGTTTGAGGTGCATCACATCGCCATTGGCCGGTTCGCGCTCGGGCATTTGCGTGCGCGACCATTCAGCGGTGATGAAGGGCACACCATCGAGCGTGGTGCTGAGTTCGACGCGATAACGACCGCCCAGCCAGCGCGCGTCGGTGACGGTCGCAGACAACGTGTCTGCCGTGGCGTCATTGGACCAGGCGAGATCGTAGGGCCGGACACAAACGTCGACTGCGCCTTCCGGAACTGCGTCCTGAGTGGCGGGCACGCGCCACACCGCAGGTCCGATAGTGACAAACCCTTCGGCCAGTCGTCCGGGCAGATGATTCACATCGCCGAGAAAGCGGCTGACGAAAACGCTGCCAGGATGGTCTTGTAACTGATTGGCACTGCCGATCTGTTCGATGCGGCCGCGGTTGAGCAGCACGATGCGATCGGCAACATCCAAAGCTTCGTCCTGATCGTGCGTTACGAACACGCTGGTGACATGCAGTTCATCATGCAGATGACGCAGCCAGCGTCGCAGTTGACGTCGCACCTGGGCATCGAGGGCACCGAAGGGCTCATCCAGCAGGAGTACATTGGGCTCGATGATCAGCGCGCGCGCCAACGCCACGCGCTGACGCTGGCCACCCGAGAGCTGGTCAGGGTAGCGCTGGGCCATGCCGCCGAGCTGCACCAGATCAATGATGCGATTGACCTTATCGCGCAGTTGAGCTTCGGGCGGACGGGTTGCACGCGGGCGCACGCGCAGGCCGAAGGCGACGTTCTCGAAAACGTTCATATGCCGGAACAGCGCGTAATGCTGAAACACAAAGCCGACGCCGCGAAGCCGTGCCGCGGTCTGCGTCACGTCGCGGCCGTGCAGGCGGATGCTGCCGCCATCGGGCGTATCCAGTCCGGCGATCAGGCGCAGCAACGTCGTCTTGCCGCAGCCGGAAGGGCCCAGCAGGGCCATTAGCTCGCCGTCCTCGATATCCAGGTCAACGCCCTGCAGCGCGGTAAAGGCGCCGAAGTGTTTTTGCAGATTGCGGATTTCGATGCTCATGTCGCGTCCTCATCGACGGTCGTTACGTTTGCAGCCTGCCGATCACGATGTGCGCGCGACTCCACCCAGGTCTTGAGTATCAGGGTGATCAGCGCCAGCACCGCCAGCAGCGACGCCACCGCGAAGGCGGCAGCATGGTTGTATTCGTTGTAGAGAATCTCGACGTGCAGCGGCAGGGTGTTGGTCTTGCCGCGGATATGGCCCGACACCACGGATACTGCACCGAACTCGCCCATGGCGCGCGCATTGCAAAGGATCACGCCATACAGCAGACCCCATTTGATATTCGGCAAGGTGACGCGCATGAACGTTTGCCAGCCGCTGGCGCCCAGTGACAGTGCGGCCTCTTCGTAATCGCGGCCCTGCGCCTGCATCACCGGGATCAATTCGCGCGCTACGAATGGGAAAGTCACGAAGATCGTCGCCAGCACGATACCGGGCACAGCGAAGATGATGCGGAACCCATGCTCGCCCAGCCATTCCCCAAACACCCCCTGGGCGCCGAACAGCAGTACATAGATCAGCCCCGAGATCACCGGCGACACCGCCAGCGGCAGATCAATCAAAGTAATCAATGCGCTGCGGCCAGGAAACTCGAACTTGGCGATACACCAGGCTGCGACCACGCCGAAAACCAGGTTCAGCGGCACCGCAATCGCGGTCACGGTCAGCGTCAGCTTCAACGCCGACAGCGCATGACGTTCGCTGATCGCGGCGACATAGACGTCAAAGCCCTTTGAGATCGCACCGACCAGCACCATCGCCAGCGGCAACACCAGGAACAGACCGGTCACTATCAACGCGGCCGCGATCAACGTGACCCGCCACCACAGATTACCTTGATGAAGGCGGATCATCGCGCGCTCCGCGACACCAGTCGCGACTGCAGATAATTGATCAGTAGCAGCAGCGCGAAAGAAGCGACCAGCATGACCAGCGCCAGTGCGGTGGCGCCAGCGTAATCATACTGTTCGAGCTGGGTGACGATCAGCAGCGGTGTAATTTCGGACACCATCGGCATATTGCCTGCAATGAAGATGACCGAGCCGTATTCGCCGACGCCACGCGCGAACGCCAGCGCAAAGCCGGTGATAAGCGCGGGCAATACGGTAGGCAGGGTCACGCGCAGAAACGACTGCGCTGGCGTTGCGCCCAGGCTGGCGGCGGCTTCCTCCTGCTCGTGTTCGATGTCCTGCAACACCGGTTGCACGGTGCGTACGACAAACGGAAGACCCACAAACACCAGTGCAACGACGATGCCGAGCGGCGAAAACGCGACCTTGATTCCGAGCGGATCAAGATACTGTCCTAGCCAGCCATTCGGCGCATAGATTGCGGTGAGCGCGATGCCGGCAACCGCAGTAGGCAGCGCGATCGGCAGATCAATCAGCGCATCGACGATGCGGCGCCCCGGAAACTGATAGCGCGATATCACCCAGGCCAACAACAGGCCGATCACCACATTGATCGCCGCCGCGATCAATGCGGTGCCGAAACTGATTTTCAGTGCCGCCAGTGCGCGCGGTGAAGCGACCTTGGCGATGAATTCGTCCAGGCTCAGATCGAAGGTGCGCAACACCACCATCGCCAGCGGGATCAGAACGATCAGGCTGAGATAGGTCAAGGTATAACCCAGGCTGAGACCGAAACCCGGCAGGGTCCCGGATACGCGCCAGCGTCGGGTCTTTGGTGTAGTCAGCGTGCGGTCGGTCATGCCCGCACGCTGCCACATATATGTCGAGAATTCACTTCAGATAGATCTGGTCGAAGGTCCCGCCATCGGCAAAGTGCTTGGCCTGCGCTGCACGCCAGCCACCGAAGTCCTTGTCGATGGTGACTAGATTCAATTGCGGAAATTGCCTGGCGTGTTTTGCGGCTACTGTCGGATCGCGTGGCCGGTAGAAATGCTTGGCGATGATTTCCTGTGCTGCGGGCGTGTACAAATAGTTGAGATACGCCTCGGCGACGGTGCGCGTGCCGCGACGCAGAACGACCTTGTCGACGATGGTGACCGGCGGCTCGGCAAGAATGCTGAGCGAGGGGATGACGATTTCGAACCTACCGACGCCAAGCTGCTTCTGTGCCAGGAAAGCTTCGTTCTCCCAGGCCAGCAGCACGTCGCCGATGCCGCGTTCGACGAAAGTGGTGGTCGAGCCGCGTGCGCCGGAATCCAGCACACTGACATTCTTGAACAAAGCTTTGACGAAGGCCTGGGCGGATGCTTCGTTGCCACCCGGTTGACGCAATGCATATGCCCACGCGGCGAGGTAATTCCAGCGCGCGCCGCCCGATGTTTTCGGATTGGGCGTCACCACCGAGATGCCGGGTTTTACGATGTCGCTCCAGTCCTTGATCTGCTTGGGATTGCCCTTGCGCACCAGGAACACGATGGTGGACGTGTAGGGCGCGCTGTTGTTGGGCAGGCGCTTCTGCCAGTCCACAGGGATCAGCTTGCCGACATCGGCGAGGGCGTCGACATCGAACGCCAGTGCCAGCGTGACGACATCGGCTTCCAAACCATCGATCACTGATCGCGCCTGCTTGCCGGAGCCGCCATGCGATTGGTTGATCAGCACGTTATCGCCCTTGCTGGCCTTGTATTGCTCGGCAAACTTTGTGTTGATCTCTTCGTAGAGTTCCCGCGTCGGATCGTAGGAGACATTGAGCAGCTCGATGTCCTTGGCGTATACCGTGCCGATCGAGGACAGGCCCGCAACTGCGAGCAGCGTTGCTGCGAAGCGTGCCGTCCAGCGTTGCGACGATGTAGCCAGAGTGTGGAAATTCATGCGCTGCTCCTCAAAAGACCAATTGGACACGGCTGAAAGCGATTTTCTCGTCGGCGCGGTCCTGACCGGCGCTGGCACCGCCTTCGAAGTTGGTCTGTTCATAGTCGAAGCTCCACTTGATGTTGCGATTGAGGTACCAGTTCACACCCAGGCTCCATGCACGTTCATTGCTGATGGCTGCATTCGGATCGGCAAATGAAGCATTGCCGCCGGTGAACGCGGCGTCGTCGATGTCGAGTTCGCCGGCACGCGCGACCAGCTCCCATGCACCCCAGCCCTCGCTGCCTGGCGCCCATGGCGACTTTGGCTTGATTTCCTTGTAGCTGGCGTCTTCGCCGGTAAGCACGTAGTTCAGCGCGAGCTGCCAAGCATCGTGGCTCAATGTGTCATTGCGGCGTACGCCGCCTACGACGCGGCTGAGTTCCTGATCCACATTGACGGTCTCGGCGAGTACGCCCCAGGGACCGGCATAGTAGTGGAGCTGCGGTGACCAACGCAGGCGCTCGCCGTCCGAGAACGTGCCGTTATTGCCGGTGCGGTAGTTGAAGACGCTGATCTGCCCTGGCGAGCGATAGGCCGGAAGCAGCGGTGCAGCGGCATCAGCCCGCTGATCGACGTAGGTTGCTGAGATTCCCAGACCCAGGCCACGCAGGTAGAAATTGTCGCTGTTCAGGAATGGCTGTGCGAACAGACGTGCGGCCAGATCCTTGTCGGTATTGTTTTCGACATTGTTGCTGGCCTCGCTGCTGCCGCCTTCGAGTACCCCATTGAACAGACCGACTGCATAGTTAAGCGTGCCGCCGAGCACATCGCCGTGGATCTGGATACCGAGATCGCGGTTGGGTACCAGATTGTTGGGCAAACCGCGCTCAACGAAGCGCAGGTCGCTCGCCGATTGCAGGCGTTCGATGCCGAAAGGTGTCTTGAACTTGCCCACACGCACCTTGAAGCCGGGGAAGAAGCGCGCATCCAAATACGCATCCTGCAGCACGACACGGCTGCCTGCGAAATCCGGGTTGACGCGGAAGTCGTAGATCCCGGCGATGGTACCTTCCAGACTGGGACGTGCGCGCCGCAGCAGGAAGCCGTCGACGCTCGGTGCCAGCGTCTCGTCGTCGAGGAAATCGCGGGTGTCGGCGTGCACCAGTCCACGCAGGCGCAGATTGAACTTGGTGTCGCGCGAAGCGAGTGCAAATCCTTTCTCGCTCACGGTGACCACCGGCGTATTGGGCAGGGCAGCAACTGCCTCTTCTTCCTTGATTTCAAGCTTGCGCTGTACGACACGCAGGTTCTGCTCGAGTTCGTCTACACGCGTGGTGTCAGCCGGTGCGCTGGCCGCTGCCGGCGTTACGGCAAGCACCGCGCTGAGCTTGCTTTCGAGCGCGGCGATGCGCTGTTCCAGCGCGGCGATACGTTCCGCATCGCTGGCTGCGAACGCCGCGCCCGGTCCGGCCGCCAGAGCCAATGTCACCGCTAATGACAGTAGACGCCGCGCTGGCGCAGATGATAGCGCGCCGCGGTTCGCCTTTCTTTGGGGCGATGGCGGCGTGTGTGCTGCTGCTTCAGATAAAGGCATGTCCAATCGTCTGATGGGTAGGTGATTGCAGACTAGAGTTCGCAGCGCGCAGCAACAAATGGTCGTGGCGAATGTCGATATGCCATCTGTGGGTTGCGTCGCCTGTGGGTCCGGCCTGCGGTCGGTCGCTCTTGTTTAAAATAATTACAGCGGAAGAGCGTCCGACCGCTGGTCGGACCCACATTGCCCGGGTCTGCTTGAACGCCCGCCCATGGCCCCAACATCTGAAAGCCACAGGCCGCTACAATTCGCGGCCGTATTCAGCATTTTTGCCATGAGCCGATTCAGCCACACATCCGAACCGATCCGTTTCGAGCGCGACTGTGCAGCGGTGATGGTGCCGTCGGGCGATCTGGTCAATATGCCGGCGGGGCAGGTGGGCTATATAACCCAGGCCCTGGGGGGCAGCTTTACGGTGTTCGTGGAAGGCAATCTGTTTCGCATCAAGAACCAGGATGCCGATGCCATCGGCAAGGAACCGATGGATCTGCCGCAGTTGAGCGAGGCGGCCACCGATGACGAGGTCGAAAGCGCCGTGTGGGAACAGATGCGCACCTGCTTCGATCCGGAAATTCCGGTCAACATCGTCGATCTCGGCCTGGTCTATTCCTGCGACATCGAAAAACTCGCCGATGGCAGCCGCAAGGTCAATGTCACGATGACATTGACCGCACCTGGCTGTGGCATGGGCGACATTCTGGTGTCGGATGTGCGCGAGAAGATCGAGATGCTGCCCACCATCTCCGAGGCTGATGTCGATCTGGTGTTCGACCCGCCGTGGAACCGCAGCATGATGTCGGAAGTGGCGCAGCTCGAGACCGGGATGATGTAGCCGGGCAATGTAGGAGCGGCGCGAGCCGCGATTCCCAACGATTCCGAAAATTCGAATATCGCGGCTCACGCCGCTCCTACGGATGAGATTCGATTCGGCGGCGCTTCCAAGGATTCCGAGGGCCGGCTACCCTGTAGCCTAAGCCTGCCGAGACCCTATGAGTCAGACCGACCCCACTGCGTTCAAGCCTTTCGCCGATGTGCCCGAGCGCAATACCGGCGACAATCTGTTGCGCACCGCCCAGCAGCATCATGTGCAGTTGAGTTTTCTGGCGGATACAAGTGCAACATCATCATCACGGTGTCGTCGATCGTATTGACCATGGCACTGGGCAGGTTGGGCGACGTAACGCTGCGCGCCAGTGCCATCATCCTGATGGTGTTTTCGCTGCTGGCCCTGCTCACTGCAATCCTGGCGGTGCTGCCGAAATTCAAGCCGCACAAGATCAAGGGCGATACCCTGCCGGCAGGATTCAATCTGCTGTTCTTCGCACATTTCTCGGCGCTGGACCTGGATCGCTTTCGTTCCGAACTGGCGCAGCAGATGCAGAGCGATGGCTCAGCCTACGACGCGATGGCGCGCGATCTGTATTCGCTGGGCACTTATCTCGCAAACCACAAATACCCGTATCTGCGCCTGAGTTATCTGTTTTTCCTCAGCGGCTTCGTGATTGCTGCGGTGGTGCAGGCGGTGATGTTCGTGATTCATCTCTGACCCCGATTCGGGGTCGGTTGCGTTGCAAGCAAGCGCCACTACACGGTGAGGTATTCCATGCGATCCCGATTCCTGTCTGCGCTGCTCCTGTGCTGGACTTCATTGGCTGCTATGGCTGCGCCACCAACGGGCGAGCTGCCGGCAGCGCTGCGCGACTGGACCGATTGGGTGCGCTATGCCGAGCAGCACCGTGCCTGCCCGTTGATGGCGGGTTCGGATGCCGATGACGAGGAATCCTATGTCTGCGCCTGGCCCGGCCGCCTGGATCTGCGCGTAGACGCGGGCGGTGCGCACTTCGAACAGATGTGGACGCAGTATTTGGATGGACCCGTGCCGCTGCCCGGCAACGCCGAACTGTGGCCGCAGCAGGTGCGCGTCGACGGTGCGGCGGCTGCCGTGGTCAAACACGACGAGCTACCGGTGCTCTGGCTCAAGGCCGGTACCCACCGAATCGCGGGTGATCTGTTGTGGCAGGAGCGCCCGGAGTCGATTGCGGTCGACGCACGGATCGCAAGGATCGGGCTCAGCGTGGATGGAAAGCCCATCTTTCCGATTCAGCGGGACGCCGGGGCGATATGGCTGGGGCGTGCCGACAGCGGTGAGCAGGAAGCCGACAGCATGGATCTGCAGGTATTTCGCCTGCTTTCCGATCAGGTGCCGCAGCGCCTGGAAACTCAGTTCCGGCTGCGCGTTTCCGGCAAGGGTCGCGAGGAATCGCTGGCCGCAGTGTTGCCAGCAGATTTTGCGCCGGTCAGTCTGAGCGGCGCCCTGGTCGCGCGCTATGAGGCCGATGGCAGCCTGCACATCCAGGTGCGACCGGGTACACACACCATTACCTTGCTGGCCCGTGCGCTCAAGCCGCTCAACGAATTTGCTGCCAGCACCCGGGCTGCCCCTTGGCCTGCCGAGGAAGTCTGGAGCTATCAGCAGCAGCCGCAGCTGCGTGTCAGTGATGCCTCAGGCCCTGCACAGATCGATCCGGCCATGGCCGAGGTGCCGGACGCGTGGCGCAGCTTCGCAGCCTTCGACATGAGCGAGGGTGCGGTGCTGACGATCGCAGAGCGCTCGCGCGGCATGTCGGATCAGGATCAGAATCGGCTCACGCTCTATCGCCAGCTCTGGCTGGATTACTCCGGTGCCGGCTGGACCGGAAAAGATCAGATCAATGGCACGCTGATGCGCGGCTGGCGTCTGGATCTGGCGCCTCCTTATGCGCTGACGCGCGCCAACGAAAACGGATTTGCGCTGCTGATCACCCAAGGCGCACAGCCCGGGTCCACCGGTGTCGAGGTACGCGAACGCAATCTGCAACTCAGCGCCAGCACCAGGCTGCAAAGCAATGACAGCAAGATGCCGGTCACCGGTTGGCAGCATGCGTTCGAATCGGTATCCACGCATCTGAATTTTCCTCCAGGCTACGAATTGATCGCCGCGCCCGGTGCCGATCGTGTGCCAGGCGCCTGGCTCGATCAATGGGATCTGCTCGATGTATTCATTGCGGCGCTGGTCGCCTTCCTGTTTGCGATGGCATTGGGTCGCCTGGCGGCGCTGATTCCACTCGGCTATCTGTTGCTGGCCTGGCATCTGCCGGATGCGCCGCGCTACACCCTGCTGGTCGCAGTGGGATTGACCATGCTGGCGGGAGCGGTGACGCAGAGTGAGCGCCTGTCGCGCTGGCTGGGTCGGTTTGCCAAACTGGCGGCCCTGGTGTTGCTGGTGATTGCGGTGCCGTTCATCGCCCAGCAGATCCGCCAGGCCCTGCATCCGCAATTGGAAACGAGCACACCGCAGTATGGACTTGCGGATGGTTTTGGCGGCGGCTATCTGGCCGGCAATGTGCCGCAAGACGTCGTGTATGAGCAAGCCATGCCCATGGCGCAGGAAGCACCACCGCCAGCGCCGCCTCCGATGCCCGCGCCGGAACAATCCCAGGAAATGGATAGAGTTGAAGTCACCGGCAGCAGGATACAAACCACGCAGTCGAAATCGGCGATGTCAATGAACAAGGCCGATTTCCAGAATCAGAGGGCCAAGCAACGTAACCTGCGCCGCTACGCCAGCAACACCATCGTGCAGGCCGGTGGCGGCGAGCCCACCTGGCAATGGCGCAGTTATCAGGTCGAGATCGCGGGGCCGGTGACGCCGGCGCAGTCGGTGCGCTTGTTGATTTCGCCGCCGTGGATGACCCGCCTCGCACGTGCGCTGATTTCTTCTCTTCTGGGCCTGACTCTGCTGATGCTGCTGCGTTCCAGCTTCGCCGCGCGCAAACCGCGAGTGCCCGCACTGGCCGCGGCGCTGTTGGCGTCGCTGGTGCTGAGCATGCCGGTGGTCGCAGCCGACAGTGTGCCGACGCAGGAACTGCTCGATCAGCTCGGTGAACGCGTGCTGGCTGCGCCCGCATGCGCGCCCGATTGCGGCTATATCGCGCGTGTCGACGTACGTGCCGAAGCCACGCGCGTCGCAGCGGTCCTCGAAGTGCACGCGGCCGAACTTGTGGCGGTGCCGTTGCCAGGCAACGAAACCCTGCTCGACCTGGAGGCCTTGTTGCTCGACGGGCTGGATGCCGGTGCCGCGGTACGTGACGACGAAGGCACGCTGTGGCTGGCCGTGCCGCGTGGCGTGCATCGTGTCGAATTGCGTTGGCGTACCGCCAATATCGACAGCATCCCGCTGCGCTTCGCGATGCCGCCCGGTTATGTCGATTTTGTTGGTGAGGGCTGGCAGGCCAGTGGCATAGACGAAGGACAGTTGGCTACGGGCAGCCTGGAACTCACCCGCATGGCTGGTTCCGGTGAGGTGGGCAGCAGTGCCGGTGTTGCGCAGAGTTTCCCACCCTTCGTCGTGGTGACGCGCGAATTGCATTTCGATCTGGATTGGTCGTTGACGACCTCGGTGATGCGGCTTTCACCTGCCGACGCGGCGTTCTCCATCGCCGTGCCTTTGCTCGAAGGCGAACAGGTGATGAGCACCGGATTCCAGGTCGAGAAAGGCGTGTTGATGGCGCCGTTTGGTGAAGGGCAGAGTTGGGTGCAGTGGGAGTCGCGGCTTGATGCAGTCGATGTGCTGAGTATCGCCGCGCCGGATCAATCAGCGCGCGCCGAAATCTGGCGACTGAACGTCAGCCCGACGTGGAGTGTTGTGCCTTCCGGCGTGCCGGGTGTGCATCCGGAATCGGGGATGTATCAGTTCCATCCATTGCCTGGCGAGACGCTCACGTTGAACATCTCGCGGCCGGTGGCGATCAAGGGCAATACCATCGCGATCGACAGCGCGTCGATCAGTTCGCAGGTCGGCAAGCGCAGCAGCGAACACACGCTCAGCATCGGTCTGCGTGCCACCCAGGGTGGCCAGCATCCCATCGACCTGCCTGCGGATGCCGAGGTGATGGAACTCACCATCAACAGTCAGCGCGTCAATATCCGGCCACAGAACGGCAGGCTCAGTCTTCCAGTGGCGCCCGGTACCAATGCGGTATCGATCCGTTGGCGCGATGCGATGGGAGCGGGCACGGTGTTGCGTACACCCAAGGTGCAGTTGAATGCCGATGCGTCGAATCTCAGTGTTGCGCTTGATCTGCCGGAACAACGCTGGGTAATCGCGACCAGCGGGCCGCGTGTTGGTCCGGCCGTGCTTTACTGGGGCGAGTTGCTGGTGATGGCATTGCTCGCCTATGCGCTGTCGCGGACGCGCCGTACGCCACTGAGGCTTATTGACTGGCTGTTGCTCGGTATCGGCTTTTCCACCGTCTCGTGGTGGGCGCTGGTCTGGTTTGCCGCCTGGTTGTTCGCACTGGATTGGCGCGAACGCATGCAGCCCGGCAATTGGCGCTGGCGTTTCAATTTCATGCAGATCGGTCTGGTGTTGTTGACGGTGATCGCTGGTCTCGCGTTGTTCGCCGCGATTCGCAATGGCCTGCTCGGATCGCCGGATCTGCATGTCACCGGCAACGGATCCTACGCGCACGCGCTGCGCTGGTTCCATGACCAGACCGAATCGGCGATGCCGGTCGGCACGGCATTCACCCTGCCGATGTGGCTGTATCGCGCGTTGATGCTGCTTTGGGCGTTCTGGATGGCATGGTCACTGATCCGCTGGTTGCGCTGGGGCCTGCAGTGCTTTGCCACAAACGGTGCGTGGCGTCCGTTCTTCGTCAAGAAGGCACCTGCGGTTGCAGTGGCGACCGTGCATGAGGACAATAAAGTCGAGGCCTCTTCGGCGACGGACCTGCCGCCTGCCATTTGAGCAAAGGATCGCAAAGCCACCGTGATTCACGAAGACCAGACTCTGGGTGATGCGGTACGCGCCGCGACGCGCATGTTCGATAAGGACGATGCGCGTCGTGACGCCGAAATCCTGATCGCGCATGCGCTCGGCATGACGCGTGCTGGATTGTTCGCGCATGCCGATCATCTGCTCAGCGAGGAGGAGGCGGCGCGCTGTCTGCGCCTGATCGAAGCGCGCCAGCGTGGTGAGCCGGTGGCTTATCTGATGGGTGAGCGCGAGTTCTGGAGTCTGAAACTCTCGGTGACGCCGGATGTGCTGATCCCCAGGCACGAAACCGAATTGCTGGTGGAGCTGGCATTGGATTTTCTGCCGGCGACGATCGATGGCCTGCGCGTTGCGGATCTGGGTACCGGCAGCGGAGCCGTGGCGTTGGCGATCGCCAAGGAGCGGCCGCGCGTCGAGGTGTGGGCGCTGGATGACTCGCGTGCGGCGCTGCAGGTAGCGGAATCCAACGCGGCACGCCTGGGGATTGGTAACGTGCATTTATTGCGCAGCGACTGGTTTGCCGCCCTGCCGGCAACCATGCGGTTCGACGTCATCGTTTCGAATCCGCCCTACGTGGCCGAAGACGACGAGCATCTGCAGCGAGGCGATCTGCGCTTTGAACCGCGCAAGGCATTGACGCCAGGGTCCGATGGCCTGAGCGCGATTCGTCAGATTATTCGCTCAGCGCCCGAATATCTTGAGCGTGGTGGCTGGCTGCTGTTTGAACATGGACAGGATCAGGGCGAGGCGGTACGCGTATTGTTTGCCGCCGAAGGCTTTGTCGACGTTGAAACCCGGCTCGATGATGAATCGCGTGAGCGCATCAGTCTGGCGCGCTGGCGCTAAAAAGAGTTTTCGCGCCCGAATCGATTCCAGGCGCATATACTGTATCCACGGCAATCCGCCGTCAGACCGAATATTCGCCCCTTGAAAACCACGCCTGAATCCGATCGCAAGCGCCCGGCAACCGCTGGCGCAACGCAGAAAGCCACCAGCAAGCCCGCACCGCGCAAGTCCGCCAAACCGGCCGCAAAAAAGGCCGCGGCGAGCAAGGGCGCCAAGCCCGCAAGGGGCGCCGCCACGAAATCTGCAGTGGCTCGGAAGTCCGGCGTCAAAACTGCGGCGAAAAAAACCGGCTCCAAGACCAAGCCAGCTTCTGTCGGCAAGAAGGTTGCGGCCAAGCCACCGGCAAGACGCGCAGCGCCGGTAGACACCGGTCCGAAGGAACTGGCACCGGTTGTCGCCAAGCTGCGCCACAGTGTGCTGAGCGCGCTTGAGGAGATGAAGGCAAAGGAGATCAAGGAAATCGATATCCGCGCCAAGGCCTCGTTCGCTGATCTGCTGGTCATTGCCAGTGGCACTTCGACCCGCCATGTCAAATCCCTGGCTGACGAAGTGGTCAAGTTCGTCAAGAAGGCTGGCATGATGCCGCTCGGTATCGAGGGTGAGAAAGAGGCCGAATGGGTACTGGTCGATCTCGGCGATATCGTCTGCCACATCATGCTGCCGCGCATCCGCGAGTTCTACGCGCTGGAGCGTTTGTGGAGCGTGGGCGGGGATACGGAAGCCTCCAACGACTGATTTCGGGAATGTGGGAGCGGCGTGAGCCGCGATGCTCTTGTCTTTGACTTTGTAGAGCGGGGCTTGCTCCGCTGCTTTTGATCTGATCTGAACGTGACGAAGATCAAGAGCGGCG
>JANMUE010000318.1:0-10469 GCA_031391205.1 Lysobacterales bacterium
GTCCCGCCGTGAAGCCTGTGCTCTACCGCCGATAGTTTGAGCAAGAGCTTCGCGGCGGGACGCCGCTCCCACGATGCCGCTCCCAAGATGCCGCTCTGCGCTCATCACCAGCCTGCGACGCGCGTGCGTGGCCACCGTCGCGGTTCTTGCGTAGCGTTGGCCTGCAAGTTTAGAGTGAAGCATGAGTTCATCAGCATTGGTGTCGGTATTGGTACGCAGCATGGACAGGCCGACTTTGGCGCGGGCGCTTGCCGCCGTGGCGGCGCAGACGTATCCAAACATCGAAGCCGTTGTCGTGGCGGCCTGCGGTCCAGGGCATCTCCCTTTGGCGGAGTCGATCGGGCCGGTACCGGTTCGGTTGATCGTCCCCGAGACGAGGCTGCTTCGCAGTCACGCGGCGAACACCTGCATGGAAAATGCCCGCGGCGAATGGCTGGTGTTTCTGGACGACGACGATGCCATGGCGCCAACGCATGTGCAGACCTTGGTCGACGCAGTTTTGGCGCCGCCGGCAGTGCGTGTTGCACATACGCGGGCGACGCTGTTTGACGCCGAGGGCCGTGAGAGCGGGGTATTCGGTGGCCCCAGAGTGCCCTGGCTGCACTTCGAGTGCGGTTTTTTTCAGCCCGGCGCGGCACTGTTCGCGCGTTCCCTGCTGGACGACGGTGTGCGTTTCGACCCGGAATTCGACATTCTGGAAGACATGGATTTCTGGATCCAGTGCGCACGCCATACCGGGTTCAGATTCGTCGAAGCCGCCACCAGCTATTACTACGCTGAAAGCGGTACCAGCGGCGCTGGCCTTGGCAGCAACGCTGATCAGACCAGGACCTCGGCGGCGCTGGCGCGGCTGCGCCGCAAATGGGCGCAGGACGTTGCTGCGACCGAACGCAGCTATGATTATCTTGCGCATTACGGACGCGATCTGCTGGCGCGCGGCCAATCCGAGTCGGCGCTGACGTATCTGGTGCGTGCGGTGCAAGCGCGGCCAGGGCAGGTCGATGCGCTCAATATGTATGGCGTTGCCTTGTTGCGTACCGGGGCGGCGCAGCAAGCATTCGACGTGTTCTCCGAGGGATTGCGCCTGATCCCGAACCAGCCTCAGTTGCTGATGAACCTGGACTTGGCCCGGTCGGCACTCGCTCGCAGCTGAACGCGGCACTGTGTCGCAGGGCGATTCCAGTTGCGCTGCGCATTGGCTATGCTCGGGCGAGAGATACGCTGAACAAGTTTGTAGCCGGGGCAGCCTCAGTACTAAACCGTTATGCACAGCCCATGGGAGGGAGACGTGCGTCCAACCGATATCAGGAATCCGGAATATTTCCACAAGGTCGTAGATTGCCAGTGGGCCTGCCCGGCGCATACGCCGGTGCCGGAGTACATTCGACTGATTGCGGCAGGACGGCACGACGATGCCTACATGGTCAACTGGGTTTCAAATGTCTTTCCCGGCATTCTGGGCCGCACCTGCGATCGACCCTGCGAGCCGGCTTGCCGGCGCGGGCGCGCAGAAGAAAACAACGGCGAAAAGCCTGAGCCGGTGGCGATTTGCCGGCTCAAGCGTGTTGCCGCCGATAACAAGAACGACATCACCGCGCGCCTGCCCAAGCCCGGACCGCGCAATGGCAAACGTATCGCCTGCGTCGGTGCCGGCCCGGCATCGCTGACCGTCGCACGCGACCTTGCGCCACTGGGCTATCACGTCACCGTGTTCGACAGCGATCCCAAGGCCGGTGGTTTCATGCGCACCCAGGTGCCGCGCTTTCGCCTGCCCGAATCTGTGATCGATGAAGAGACCGGCTACATCCTGAATCTGGGTGTCGACTTTCAGGGCGGCAAACGCATCGATTCGATGAAGGATCTGCTGGCTCAGGGGTATGACGCGGTTTTCGTCGGTTCAGGCGCACCGCGCGGGCGCGATCTCGACCTGCCGGGTCGGCATGAAGCCGCCGGCAATATCCATCTCGGTATCGACTGGCTGGCGTCGGTGTCATTCCAGCATATCGAGAAGATCGGCAGGCGCGTCATCGTGCTGGGCGGCGGCAATACCGCGATGGACTGCTGTCGCTCGGCGCGACGTCTGGGCGGTGAGGACGTGAAAGTGATCGTGCGCTCGGCGTTCGAGGAGATGAAAGCCTCGCCCTGGGAAAAAGAAGACGCTATGCATGAGGGCATACCATTCCTCAACTTCATGGTACCCAAGACCTTCGAGCATCGCCACGGTCGCCTTACCGGCATGACCTTCGAAAAAGTGCGCGCCGAACGCGATGCCAAGGGGCGGCGTACCCTGGTGCCAACGGGTGAGCCGAATGTGCTTGTCGAATGCGATGACGTGCTGATCGCGGTCGGGCAGGAGAATGCCTTCCCCTGGATCGAGAACGACATCGGCATCGCTTTTGACGAATGGCATATGCCGGTGGTCGACAAGGTCAGCTTCCAATCGACGTTGCCCAAGGTGTTTTTTGGCGGCGACGCGGCCTTCGGGCCAAAGAACATCATCTGGGCGGTGGCGCATGGCCATGAGGCGGCTGTATCGATCGACAAGATGCTTAGCGGCGAAGACATAACCGAGCGGCCGCCACCGATGGTGAATCTGATCTCGCAGAAGATGGGCATCCACGAGTGGAGCTACAGCAACGAGATCACCAACGATGAGCGCTACGCCGTGCCGTGGGCGCCCAAGGAAGTGACGCTGAAAAGTATCAAGGTCGAGGTCGAACTCGGCTTCGACCTGGAGACGGCGATCAAGGAGGCCGGACGTTGCCTGAACTGCGACGTGCAGACCGTATTCATCAAGGACGCCTGCATCGAATGCGATGCCTGCGTCGATATCTGTCCGATGGACTGCATCAGTTTCACCTTCAACGCCGAGGAACCGGACCTGCGCAAACGCCTCACCGCACCGGCACTGAATCTGACTCAGGACCTGTACGTCTCCGAGAACGTCAAGACCGGCCGCGTGATGGTCAAGGACGAAGACGTCTGTCTGCACTGCGGTCTGTGTGCCGAGCGCTGCCCGACCGGGGCCTGGGATATGCAGAAGTTTCTGCTGGAAACCACCAAGGCGGGCAAGGGTTGCCGCAGTGGTGCGCCACAAAGGAATGCGGCATGAACGCCCAACTTCAATCGGGACCCGCACCTATCACCGCGGTCAACGACTTCGTCGTCAAGTTCGCCAACGTCAACGGTTCGGGCTCGGCATCGGCGAACGAGTTATTCGCCAAGGCCATCCTGCGCATGGGCGTGCCGGTCAGCCCGCGTAATATCTTCCCGTCCAACATCCAGGGGCTGCCGACCTGGTATGAAATCCGCGTCACCGAGGCGGGTTATCTCGGCCGTCGCGGTGGCGTCGATCTGATGGTGGCGATGAATCCGCAGACCTGGAATCAGGACGTCAAGGAGATCGAGCCCGGCGGTTATCTGTTCTACGACAACAGCAAACCATTACCAGCTTCGCGCTTCCGCAGTGACATCACCGTCATCGGCATGCCGCTGACCGAGATCTGCAACGCGACGTACACCGATGCGCGACAGCGCCAACTGTTCAAGAACATCATCTATGTCGGCGCCTTGTCGACCTTGCTGGATATCGATCCGGCGGTGATCGAGAAGCTCTTCACCGAACAGTACAAGGGCAAGGAGAAGCTGCTCGATTCGAATTTCAAGGCGCTGCACCTGGGTCGCGACTTTGCCAGCAAGCATCTGCCGAAAATCGGTCTGCGCGTGCAACCGGCGGATGGCGTCGGTGATCGCATCTTCGTTGATGGCAATACGGCTGCAGCGATCGGCTGCGTCTACGCTGGTGCCACGGTTTGTGCCTGGTATCCGATCACACCGTCGTCGTCGCTGGCTGAGGCTTTCCAGAAATACTGCCAGAAGCTGCGCGTCGATCCGCAGACCGGCAAGAACCGCTACGCCATCGTGCAGGCCGAAGACGAAATCGCATCGATCGGCATGGTGGTCGGCGCTGGCTGGAATGGTGCACGTGCCTTCACCACGACATCGGGACCAGGCGTGTCGCTGATGACCGAATTCATCGGCCTCGCTTACATGGCCGAAATTCCGGTCACCATCATCAATGTGCAGCGCGGCGGGCCTTCCACCGGTATGCCAACACGAACACAGCAGGCCGACATCATCTCCTGTGCCTATGCGTCGCATGGCGACACCAAGCACGTACTGCTGTTCCCTGAGGATCCGCGCGAATGTTTCGATCAGGCAGCGCTGGCCTTCGATCTGGCCGATCGTCTGCAGACCCCGATCTTCGTGATGACCGATCTGGATATCGGCATGAATCAACGTCTGTGCGAACCGTTCACCTGGGATGAGACCCGTGACTATGATCGCGGCAAGGTGATGACTGCGGAGGAGCTTGATGCCGGCCGCGAATTCGGGCGTTACCTGGATGTCGATGGCGACGGCATTCCGTACCGGACCTGGCCGGGCACGCATCCGGACAAGGGCAGCTTCTTCACCCGCGGCACCACCAAGGATGCCTACGCGCGCTATTCCGAAGCCGGCCCTGACTACATCTACAACGTGCAGCGCCTGCTGAAGAAGCTGGAAACCGCCAAGTCGCTGGTGCCTCAGCCGGTGCTGCGCAAGGCGCCAGGGCCGACACGTTTTGGCGTGATCTACTTCGGCTCCACCAGCCCGTCGATGAACGAGGCGCTGGACGCGCTGGAGGCCGATGGGGTGCACGTCGACGCGCTGCGACTGCGGGCGTTTCCGTTTCCACAGTCGGTAGTGGATTTCATCGAGTCGCACGACCAGGTGTTCGTGGTTGAGCAGAATCGCGATGCGCAGCTGCGTGGCATGTTGATCAATGAGCTGGAATTCAGTCCGGACCGATTGCCTGCGATCCTGCACTATGACGGCACGCCCATCACCGCGCGCTTCATCACCCAGGCCATTGGCGACCGCGTGCAGAAATCGAGGAATGCGTCATGACCTATCTCGCCAAACCCAAGCTGCATCATCCGACGCTGCCGCAGAACAAGGTCTGCTACACGCGACGTGACTACGAGGGCAAGATTTCCACGTTGTGCGCCGGCTGCGGCCACGACTCGATCTCGGCCGCCATCATCCAGGCTTGCTTTGAGATGGACGTGCAACCACATCGCGTTGCCAAATTGTCCGGCATCGGCTGCAGCTCTAAGACGCCGGACTATTTCCTCGGCAATTCGCATGGTTTCAACACCGTGCATGGGCGCATGCCTTCGGTATTGACCGGCGCGAATCTCGCCAACCGCTCGCTGCTGTATCTGGGTGTTTCCGGCGACGGCGACTCAGCTTCCATCGGCATCGGCCAGTTCGCGCATGTGATGCGCCGCGGCGTGAACATGGTCTATATCGTCGAGAACAATGGTGTCTATGGTTTGACCAAAGGCCAGTTCTCGGCTACCGCCGATCAGGGTTCTCAGTCGAAGAAGGGCGTGATCAACAGCGATACGCCGATCGACATGGTCAGCCTGGCACTGCAACTGGGCGCCAGCTACGTGGCGCGGGGCTTCTCCGGAGACAAGCAGCAACTGGTGCCCATCATCAAGGCAGCGATCGCGCACAAGGGTGCCGCGTTCATCGACGTGGTCAGTCCCTGCGTGGCCTTCAACAACCACCCCGGCAGCACCAAGAGCTACGACTACGTGCGCGAGCACAACGAAGCGGTCAATCGCATCGACTTCATTCCGACCAAGCAGGAAATCGTTGTCGACTACGCCGAAGGGCAGGTGATCGAAGTGGAGCAGCACGATGGCACCGTTCTGCTGCTGCGCAAGCTGCATCGCGAATACGACCCGCACAACCGCATCGCCGCGATGAACTACGTCGCCGAACATCAGGCCAAGGGCGAAGTCGTCACTGGACTCCTGTATATGGATTCCGATGCCCGCGATCTGCACGAGCATCTGAATACCATCGCAGCACCGATCAATACGTTGCAAGCGGCTCAGCTTTGCCCAGGGATGGCAGCGTTGGACAAGATCAACCAGAGCCTGCGTTGATCGGATGATGTGGGGGCGGCATCAACGCCTGTGCGCATCCTCCTGCGCAACGATCAACGCATCGATCTGCTCGATGCGACTATCCGGGGTGCCTGGTTTGCCGGCCAGGAATTCCTGTAGACGTTGCAGATGCGCCAGCGCGGTGGGTTCGCTGCCCGAGGCCAGTTCGGCTTCAGCCAGTGCAATCACGATCGCCGGCAGGAAACTGGTGTCTGGTGACAGCTGCGTAACGTGGATATCCAGTGCCTCCCGATAGAAATCGATTGCCTTCGCGAACTGACTTCGCGCCGCGGCGAGTCTGCCCGCGTTGAGGTAATGGGCGACCATCCGCGGATGCGGTCGATTGTAGACGGCGCGAATGCGTTGAATGCCCGAGTCGGCGTATTGTTCTGCTTCGTCGAGGCGATCGAGTTTGCGCAGGATGTAGGACAGTTCGAAGTGATCGTCGGCGACATTGGGATGGTTGGGGCCATCGATTGCAGGCGCGTCACGCAGCAGGTTACGCAAAATGTCTTCGGCTTCGGTCAGGTCGACTTTGGCGTGGTCAGCGGCTGAATCGATATCATCGAGGATGTCGGCAAGATTTCTGCGTACCCGAATCTGGTCGGCTGTTGTGCAGCTGATGCTGCACAGCGTTACCGCACGTCGCGCTTTCTCCAATGCCTTGGAACGCATCTGCCCACCATCCGCATTGCTCGAAATCGCCAGCAGTACCGCTGCCACGTCGGGGGCGACGCGTTCTGAGTCCGGCGCAAAGCGGGCATAAATATTGTTGACTTCTTCGTAATTCTGTACCGCATGGCGGGCCAGCATCCATTGTTCCGTGGCCAGAAGTGCAATGCGATCGGGTGAACGCCGCGCCGTCGTTCTGCTGACCGCAACTTGCTCTGCGTTGTTGGCAGCGTCGTCGATGCGCCCCCAGCGACGTTGCACTGAAGCGAGTTTGATCAGCAGCAGGTCGCGGTTATCGACGTCCAGACGCTGGTCATTGCGCAATGATTCGGCTCCGCTGGCCAGGAGGTCCGCAACCGTCGGCGCCATCGCTGAAGGACCGGAGGGTGCCACACCCTCAAACATGCCGAGCATGAAATCGGTGGTGGCGGTTGCACGTGCCAGTTCCTGTTCGGCGCGCAGTGTCTGTTCGCGCGCAACGCTGGTTTGCCAAAGCGAGTGCGCAAAGGTGATGAGCAGTGCCGATATCAGCACGGCCGCCGCAGCGATACCGCCACGATGACGCTGGGCGAATTTGCGGGTTCGGTACCAGCGCGAGGGCGGATGCGCTGAGACCGGCATACCCTGCAGGTAGCACTCGATATCGTCGCCCAGCGGCCCCGCAGCGGAATAGCGGCGGTGCGGTTCCGGATCGAGTGCCTTGAGCATGATGTTGTCGAGATCGCCGCGCAGCAGACCACGCAAGACGATGGCCTTGGCGGGAAGTGCAACATTGTTGGGCGAGAGTTCGGTTACCCGTGAAGACGGGCGCCGCGGTGGCGACTGATGCGGACGCTCCCCTAGCAAAAGTTCATGCATCAGTACGCCGAGTGAAAATACATCGGTGGCGGCAGTGATCAGGCCGCCGCAGAACTGCTCCGGAGCCGCGTACTCGGGCGTGAGCGCTGCCATTCCAGTCTGGGTTTCTCCATCATCTCCTTCGAGCAATTTTGCGACGCCGAAATCCAGCAGCTTGGGCATGCCGTCGCTATTGACCAGGATATTGGAGGGCTTGATGTCTCGATGTACGATCAGCAGGTCGTGCGCATGCTGTACGGCGCGGCACACCTCAAGCAGCAGTTCCAGGCGTGCGCGCAGCCCGAGACGATGATCGGTGCAGTAGCAATTGATTGCAACGCCATCGACAAACTCCATGGCTAGATACGGCGTCCCTGATTCGGTGACGCCACCATCGATCAGCCTCGCGATATTGGCGTGCGAGAAACTGGCCAGTGCCTGCCTCTCGCGTTTGAACAAGCGCAACTCGAGCTCCGAAAACATGCCACGACGGAGCAGCTTGACCGCGACTTGCTGGGCGAAATCTGCGTCCTCGCGGTGTGCCAGAAAGATCGCCCCCATGCCACCCTGACCAATCAGCCGGGTCAGTTTGAATGCGCCGACGCGCCGGCCGATCCAGGTAGAGGCAACCGCATCATCACGGTGTGGTGCCAGTCGATGCAGGCGCTCGGCGAGATCGGAATCCTCCATTGTGCTGGCTCGCGCATCAAGTTCGGCTTCGGCAAGCATGCGTTTGAGCATGCTGCGGCGATCGGCGTCGGGCACCTGTTGAGTAAGCCAGGCTGAGCGCTGCGCCTGGGGAAGCGACATGAGCAGATCGAAGCAGTCGCGAAAGTTTTCCATCAACGTGTCCTCGCTTCCGCGGCGGCGTTGCGAACTCGCCAAGGCCACCCAGCTCAGCGCGGCGGGCGACCGCGCGGAACCGGCTTCCTGGGACGCTTGGGCGACGCCGATAGGGCTTGCTTTGCGGCGACCTTCGAGCGGGTAGCCGGGGACGCTGTCTTTTTGGACTTGGGCTTTTGCAATCGCGGTGCCCGAGCAGCGCGCGTCGCAGGTTCAGCCTCGGGAGTGTCGGCTTGTGTCTGCAGTAGAAAGTCCAGGTCGGGCATAAAGGCGCCGATGCGCTGCGACCAGGAGCGCGCGTTCTCAGTGGCCTGTTCAATCGCCGTGCGTGCCGCCTTGCCGGCCCAGTTCATCATCGTGTCCTGGTCGATCAGTGCGACGCGACGGAACAGATCGGGCCAGTCACTGACTGTCGCATCGCGAATCTTGCATAACGCCTGGGTGCGATTGCCGATCGCATAGGTCATCGCGATATTGGTAGCCGCCGAAGTGCCGATATTGGCGATCGGCCAGGCGCGGCGCAGCCAGCGTGCGCCGATCCAGCGTCCAGCGCGCTGGGTGATCCAGCGCGAGGCTTCGCGGGCGATTTCATCGGCGCCGAGATTGGTTGCCGCAATGGCGAGTATGGCGATTCTTTCGCCATGCTCCGGCATTTCCATGTCGTACAGCGCAAAGGTCTCGATCACCAGTTCAGCCTGGAGTGCGCTGACCAGTGCGCTATCGGCCAATGGTCCGAGCGCGAACGAGGCAATGCGCCCAACCCCGGGGATCGCGCCGGTGATTGCCGTCAGCGCGCCGATGGCGCCGGCCTGCAGGCACTTGTTGCGAACCAGCAGACGATGCAATTTGTCCCGCGATACATCCGGAAAGGCCTCGCGCAGTTTGCTGACGCGCTTGTGCGCGAGTGCGCGGTCGGTGCGGCGCACCGCGTCCCACAACGAGATCGGTTTTTTGCTCATGGGCGATTATGCGCACAAACCGCCGGGTACGTCATGGGCGTGCGTGCTCGACGGCACTGCACTACATTTGGCGGCTGAAGAGGAAGATCCAATGATCGACTACGACCGTTACGACCGCATCCGTGCTGTGCAGTGGCAGGGGGACGCCTTGCGTCTGCTCGATCAGCGCCTGCTGCCCTTGCAGGAGACGATGATCGACTGCCGCTCTGCATTCGATGTGGCCGCCGCCATCGCCAATCTCACGGTACGTGGCGCGCCGGCGATTGGTATCGCAGCGGCTTATGGCGTGGTGCTCGCGGCCAAGGCACATGCGGATACCGAGGGCAGGGTGATCGCAGCTGCCCTCAGTCAGGAACTGGAGGCGCTGCGCGATTCGCGCCCAACGGCGGTGAATCTGTTCTGGGCGCTGGAGCGCATGCAGGCGGTGCTCGCGAAGACAGGTACCGTGCCAGCGCTGGAGGCAGCAGCGATCCAGATCGAACGCGATGACCTGGCAGCCAATCGTCATATGGGTGTGATGGGTGCGGCACTGATCGAATCCGGCAGTGGCGTGCTGACACATTGCAATACCGGTTCGCTGGCAACGGCTGGATTCGGCACGGCACTGGGCGTGATTCGTGCCGGCGTTGCCGAGGGCAGGATTGCCAGGGTATTCCATACCGAGACCCGTCCCTGGCTGCAGGGCACGCGCCTGACCGCCTGGGAGCTGTTGAAAGACGGCATTCCGGCGCAGCTGATTGCCGACTCGGCCGCGGCACACCTGATGTCCACGGGCCAGATTCAGTGGGTGATCGTGGGTGCGGATCGCATCGCGGCCAATGGCGACACCGCCAACAAAATCGGCACTCTTCAGCTCTCCGTTCTTGCTCGGCATTTCGGTGTGCGCTTCATGGTGGTGGCGCCCTGGTCCACTGTGGACATGCGTACATTTTCGGGTAGTGATATTCATATCGAAATGCGCGATCCGGCTGAACTTCTAAGCTACGCTGGAACCCGGGCAGCCGCCGAAGGCGTGCAAGCCTGGAACCCTGTATTCGATGTCGCGCCGCAGACCTTGATCGACGCTATCGTGACCGAACGCGGCGTGATCGAGTGCCCGGATGCAGAGGCGATGGCGAAGGCGGCAATCGACTAATGTGGGAGCGGCGTGAGCCGC
>JANMUE010000344.1:0-17935 GCA_031391205.1 Lysobacterales bacterium
CGGCTCACGCCGCTCCCACATGTAATCCAGCTTGCCACCCCGCCCCCCGCCCACCACACTGCCCGGTGCGTAGGAGCGGCGTGAGCCGCGAATCCCAAGCAGCCCGCATCGTTCAAGAAATCGCGGCTCACGCCGCTCCTACACAGACACCCACCCCATGGCAGCCAAAGATTCCCTCAGGTCCCTGAACCGCGCGCAGTTCGTGATGAGCGCGCCCACCCACCACACCCTGCCCAAGGATGAGGGCGGCGAAGTCGCGTTCGCGGGCCGTTCAAACGCCGGAAAATCCAGTGCACTCAATGCCTTGACCGGTCATTCCAGCCTGGCGCGGGTATCCAAGACGCCGGGGCGCACCCAGCATCTGGTGGTGTTCGAGCTGGAACCTGGCCGGCGCCTGATCGACCTGCCCGGCTATGGCTACGCCAAGGTGCCGCCGGCGATGCGCGCGGCCTGGGGCGAGGCGATGCGTGATTACTTCGCCGAGCGTCAGTCGCTGCGTGGCCTGATGATCTGCATGGACGTGCGCCACCCGCTGACCGATTTCGACCTGATGATGCTGGACTTCTGCGACGACCGGAACATCGACTGCCATATCCTGCTGACCAAATGCGACAAGCTCAGCCGCGGCGCCGCCGGCAACACCTTGCAGGCCGTACGCAAAGCCCTGCGCGAAGCCGAATCTCGCGCCACCGTGCAGATCTTCTCTGCCCAGAAAGGCGATGGCCTGGACGAGGCGCGCGGCTGGGTCCTCGCCCGCGTCTGATCAACATCGACGCTCCTGTGGGTCCGACCTGCGGTCGGACGCTCTCGCTTCGATCGCCAAAAGTCGTCCGCGCAGCGCGGAGCCACAACTCGCCCGCACTTTGACCCCCACCGAACAGAACCCCTCCAGACCCGGCAGTAGAATGTCCGGACTGTGTGCAAGGAACTGAAACCATGTGTGGAATCGTAGGAATCGCTGCCCGGCGCGACATCGTGCCCATGCTGATCGCCGGCCTCAAGGCGCTGGAATACCGCGGCTACGACTCCGCCGGCATTGCACTGCTCACCGCCAACGGCATGGAACGCCGCCGCGCCAAAGGCAAGGTCGCCGAACTGGAATCGCTTCAGACCTCCGACCCGATCGGCGGCCACACCGGCATCGCGCACACGCGCTGGGCCACGCATGGCGTACCCGCCGAACGCAACGCGCATCCGATGATTTCGAGCGGCGCCGAGTCTGATTGGAGCGTGGCAGTGGTGCACAACGGCATCATCGAAAACCACGCCGAGCTGCGCGACGAACTGCGCGCACTCGGCTACACCTTCACCTCGGACACCGACACCGAAGTGATGGCGCATCTGATCCACGCCCAGCAGGCCGCCGGCAAGACCATGCTGCAGGCGGTGCAAATCGTATTGCCCAGGCTGCATGGCGCGTATGCCATCGCGGTCGTCTCCACACGCGAACCCGGCGTCGTCGTAGGCGCGCGCAAGGGGAGCCCCATGGTCATGGGCATTGGCGATGGCGAGCAATACCTCGCCTCCGATATCCACGCATTGCTGCCGGTGACGCGCAGCTTCGTCTATCTGGCCGAGGGCGACGTCGCCGAAATCCGCATCGATTCGTCGCGCGTGTTCGACAGCGAAGGCAACCAGGTGCAGCGCCCCATCAAGCAGGCGCATTTCTCTGCCGACGCCGTGCAACGCGGCGAATACCGCCACTACATGCTCAAAGAGATTCACGAGCAGCCCATCGCCATCGCCGACACCATCGAAGGCCGCATCAGCGAAGGCCATATCCTCAGCGGCATCTTCGGCCCCAACGCCGTAGAACTGCTGACCAAAACCCGCGCCGTGCAACTGGTCGCCTGCGGCTCGAGCTATCACGCCTCGATGGTAGCCAAGTACTGGATCGAATCGCTGGCGCGCATTCCCGTCAGCGTCGAGATCGCCAGCGAGTACCGCTACCGCGACATCGTGGTGACGCCCGATGCCTTGCTGGTCACCGTATCGCAGTCCGGCGAAACCGCCGACACGCTGGCTGCACTGAAAATGACCAAAGGCATGGGCTATCTCAGCCAGCTCGCCATCTGCAACGTGCCCGAGTCATCGCTGGTGCGCGAGTCCGAGCTCAGCCTGATGACCCGCGCCGGCCCCGAAATCGGCGTCGCCTCGACCAAGGCCTTTGTCACCCAGCTCACCGCGTTGCTGATGCTGGCACTCGAACTCGGCCGCCATCACGGCCTCAGCAAGGAACGCTACGCCGACGGCATCGCGCAGCTCGCACATCTGCCCAGCGCAGTGGCAGCGGCGCTGGCCCTCGACGATCAGATCAGACAACTCGCCGAACGCTTCGCCACCAAACAACACGCCCTCTTCCTCGGCCGCGGCACCCAGTTCCCGATTGCCATGGAGGGCGCGCTCAAGCTCAAGGAAATCTCCTACATCCACGCCGAAGCCTACCCCGCCGGCGAACTCAAGCACGGCCCGCTGGCGCTGGTCGACGAAGACATGCCCGTCATCGCCGTCGCCCCCAACGATCACTTGTTGGAAAAGCTCAAATCCAACATCGAAGAAGTCCGCGCCCGCGGTGGCCAGCTCATCGTCTTCGCCGACAGCAGCGTCAGCCGCGGCATCACCCACTCGCAGGAAACCCTGATCGAACTCGAACCGCACGGCGATTTGATCGCGCCGATCGTGTTCACCATCCCGCTGCAGTTGTTGAGCTATCACGTTGCGGTGCTGCGGGGCACCGATGTGGATCAGCCACGCAACCTGGCGAAGTCGGTTACGGTGGAGTGAGGCGAGGTTGTTATTAAAGTATTTCGACGTTATCTTTAATAAGACGATCTTTTATTAAAGACTGGCCAGCCCATGCAACGCGACCGCAGCGCTACGCCATCAGCACCGCAGCTGGCGAGCGGGTGAAGGATTTTGTACCGCACCCGCTGCCGCCCAAACCCCCGCTTGATCTAAGCGGGGCACGCCAGCAACTGCTGGAACAGGCAGGCGTGGCCGTGGGTCGTCTGGACAGCGTGGTCACGCTGCTCCCCGACCCGCAACTCTTCCTCTACGCCTACGTGCGCCGCGAGGCCGTGCTGTCATCGCAGATCGAAGGTACGCAATCGTCATTGAACGACCTGTTGATGTTCGAGATGGAGGAAGCCCCAGGCGTACCCTTCGACGATGTGCAGGAAATCAGCAACTACGTCGCGGCGCTGGAACACGGCATGGGTCGACTGCGCGAAGGGTTTCCGTTGTGCAATCGACTGCTGCGCGAAATGCACGCCAAGCTGATGACCGGCAACCGCGGCGGCGACAAACTACCCGGCAAATTCCGCCGCAGCCAGAACTGGATTGGCGGCACCCGCCCAGGCAACGCGCACTTCGCACCGCCACCGCCGCAGGATGTGGAAGCCTGTATGGCCGCGCTGGAGGTGTTCCTGCACAACGACGCCGACGGCCTGCCCATCCTGCTGCGCGCGGCATTGGCGCATGTGCAATTCGAAACCATTCACCCGTTCCTCGATGGCAACGGCCGCCTCGGTCGCCTGCTGATCGCGCTGCTGCTGCACCACGGCCGCCTGCTCAGCGAACCGCTGCTGTATCTCAGCCTGTACTTCAAGCAACACCGCACCGTGTATTACGAATTGCTCGATCGCGTACGCACCCACGGCGACTGGGAAGCGTGGACTGATTTCTTCCTCGAAGGCGTGCGTGATACTGCAGCCGCTGCCGTGCAGACCGCGCAGCGGTTGGGTGCTCTGTTTGCGGCCGACATCCAACGTGTTCAACAAGGCGGATCCTCTGCCGCAACCGCCAGCGCACTGCGCGCGCTCGCCGCACTGCGCCAACGCCCACTGACCAGCCTCAAACACCTCGCCACCAGCAGCGGCCTCAGCTTCCCCACCGCCTCCAAAGCCGTACAAACCCTGGCCAACCTCGGCGTAGTGCAAGAACGCACCGGCCAACGCCGCAACCGCATCTTCGCCTATACCGCGTACCTTGACGTTTTGAATGAGGGCGGGGCGCCGCTGTGAGGTGGTGCCTGCCGCGGCAATCACCACGCGCGATCGTGTTGACTTGATTGGCCTGGACGCAGGAATCAGTTGTAGGGCGCGATAACCGAAGCCTACTGTGCCGAACGAATCGCTGTGCAACCAATCTGTGGGGAATGTTCGACGCGGCCTACAACTCAGGCAGCTGCGACGCAGTCCATGGCTGCCATCGGCGACCATCATGCGGCGGACGGTGCCGCTGAAAGGTGCTGGGGTCATCTTTCTTTGCAGATTCATCCAGGCAATCAAGTTGGCTGGGCTAGACTCCGACCCGCTCGCCCGGATTCTGTCGAGTTGGGGGCTGGCGCACGTTGATGGAGCATCGGGTTTGCTGCAGGCGAAGTGGGTGGCGGCTGGGAGTCGTTCCGGGTCGCTGGGGATGGAAGTAATTTTCTTCGGGGGATGACATGACTTCACTGGTGCCGTTCGGCAGTGCCGTGCCGCGTTCAATTCGACCAGGGTTCAAGGCGATCCTGATCGTGGCCAGCGCCTTGCTGGCGCCCGGTATGGCCATGGCGCAAGTCAATCTCACGGCGACCGCTGGTACCGCCACCTCGGCGTACACCACACTGGGCGGAGCCTTCAGTGCCATCAATGCCGGAACCCACCAGGGCAGCATCATCATCGGCCTGGTGGGCGACACCACCGAGCCTGCCACTGCGGTACTGAGCGCCAGTGGTTCGGGCAGCGCGAATTACACCAGTGTGGTGATTTCGCCCAGCGGCGGCTCAACCCGCGGCATCGGGGGCTCGTTGCCCGCGCCCTTGATCGACCTGGATGGGGCAGACAACGTCACCATCAACGGCCTCAACAGCGGCGGCAATGCGTTGACGCTGACCAACCTCGACACCAGCGCCAACGCATCCACGCTGCGCTTGATCAATGACGCGAGCAACAACGTCATCAGCAATGTCTCGATCCTGGGCGCGGGCACCGGCGTCACTCAAGGCACCCTGCTGTTTGCAACGGGTACCACCACCGGCAACGACGGCAATGTCATTTCCAATTGCACCATCGCCCAGGCCGGCGCCAGCACGCCGACCAATGGCGTCTTCTCCAGTGGCAGCGCAGCACCCGCCGAGAACTCCGGCAACACCATCAACAATTGCAGCATCGCCAATGTCTTCAATGCCACAGCCGCGAGCGCGGGCATCCTCATCGCCAGCGGCAATACGCAATGGACGTTGAGCGGCAATCGCCTCTTTCAGGCCGCGACTCGTACCTACACCGCGGCCAACACGCATCGCGGTATCCAGATTGCGAGCGGGGCCAATCACAGCATCACCGGCAATGTCATCGGTTTTGCCAATGCCGCAGGCACCGGCGTCTACACCATGGCGGGCACGGTGGCGACGCGTTTCATTGCCATCGATGTCGGTTTGACTGCCGCCGCGCCGGTTTCGGTGCAGGGCAACAGGGTTTCAGGCATCAGTCTGGCCACCTCCAGCGGCACGACCAGCACCAATGGCGTGCTCTGTGGCCTCAACATCACGGGCGGCAATGCGAGCGTGGGCACGACGGCGCCGAATATCATCGGTGGTGCCGCCGGGACTGACCTGCTGAGCGTGGTGTCGACCACCACCGGCGCCCTGGTCGTAGGCGTGCATACCGCGTCATCGGATACGGTGATCCTGCAGAACAACGCCATCGGGGGCCTGTCTTCCTCGGGCGTGACTGCGGCCGTGGCGGGTTCGGTGGCCGCCATCAATGTCAGCGGAACCCCGGCGTCGCTGACCATCAGTGGCAACACGATCGGCAATGCCACGGCCAACAATCTGCGCGGCGGCACCGGCGGTCTGACCACGGGAAACTCGCTGGTATCCGGTATCAACCTCGGCATCACCGGTTCCGGTACCTTGGCAATCGCCAACAACACCCTTCAAAACCTGGCCTCGTTCGGCACCGGAAACTCAGGCTTTGTGCGCGGCATTGGAACGGGTGGCGTACCTTCGGTGGCGGCGTCGCTCAACATCAGCGGCAACACCATCAGCAACCTGGTGACCGACAACACCAATAACTCGATCAGCAGCGGACAGGTGGGCGCGGCAGCGATCATTCTCGGCTTGGGCACCAACTCGACGATCAGCGACAATCTGATTTCCGATATCGCCCGCACCAATACCGGAGCGATCACCGGCTGGACCGCGGGCATAGTGCACGCCACTGCCACCAACACCACGATCACGCGCAACCGCATTTTTGGACTGAGCAATGCCAGCACATCGACATTGGCGACCGCGCCGGGCATCGTCGCCGGCATCGCCATTCGCTCCGGCGGTACCGCCATCACCATGACCAACAACATGATTGCGCTGGGATCGGGTCAGACCACCAACACCACGTTCATCGGTATCCAGGGCGTTCATGGATCGACACCGGATCCGGTCGATCAGATCTACTTCAACACCATCAACATCACCGGCACGGCGGCGGCAGGTGCCCTGCCCAGCTTCGGATTCCTGCGCGGCGATCTTTCCGCCACCGTGCGCAATCAAACCGTCGATCTGCGCAACAATCTGATCACCAATACCCGCAGCGGGGGAACCGGCGCGCATTTCGCCATCGCCAACAATTTTGGCGCCACCGCGGGCGCCACCGGATGGGCGGCCAATGCTTCCAATTTCAATGTCCTCAATGCCAAGGAATCGACCATCGGGTATTGGAACGGCAATCAGTCGTTTACCGGATGGAAAGGCGCTTCAGCCAGCGATGGCGACAGTGCTTCCGGCATCGTCGTGACCTATGCCAATGCTGCCAGTGATCTGCATCTGAATCTGGGCGCGACACCCACGGTGATTGAATCGGGTGGTAGCGCAATCGCAGGCACCGCCATCGACTACGACCAGCAACTGCGCCCCGGCCCGGCCGGATCGGTCAATGGCGGTGCCTTCGCGCCCGACATCGGCGCCGATGAATTCGATGGCGTGCATCTGGATGCCCTGAGTCCGGCAATCGGCTACACCCCATTGCCGACCACGACCCTGTCCAACAATCGAACCCTCAGTGTGTCCATCGCCGATCCCGGCAACGTGGCCACCGGTGCTGTGGCGCCGAGAATCTATTACCGCAAGAATGCCGGCGTATATTTCTCTCAACCCTGCTCGCTGTCGAGCGGTACGGTGTCCAACGGCACCTGGTCCTGCACCATCAACCATGCCAATCTCGGTGGCGTGGTGTTCAATGACATCGTGCAATATTTTGTGGTGGCACAGGACACGTTCGGCAATCTCAGCGCCAACCCGGCCGCCGGATTTTCCGGCCACAGTGTCAACAACGTGACAAGCGCGCCCAGCGCCCCGAGCCAGTACCTGATCGGCGCGGCGTTCAGCGGTGACTACAACGTCGGCACGGGTGAAGTGTTCACCTCGCTCACCAATGCGGGCGGCGTGTTTGAGGCGATCAACAACGGCGTCTTGACCGGCAACACCACGATCAGCATCACCACAAATCTGCTGCTTGAAACCGGCACCGTGGCATTGAATCAATGGGCCGAGGAGGGCGTCGGCAGCTATGCCCTGACGATCAAACCCAGTGGTAGCGCACGGGCCATTGTCGGTAGCGTCAATGCCGCCCTGATCCGCTTCAACGGTACCGATCGCGTCACCCTTGATGGCTCCACCACAGGCGCTACCGCCAACGGTCAGATCGGGGGCGATGCGGCCCTGCGCGAGCTGAGCATTCAAAATACCAACACCGGCACATCCGCCGTCGTGATCCATCTTGGCAGTGGCAGCAGCGGGGCTCAGAACAACGTACTGCGCAATTTGAACCTGTCCGGACAGGACCCCACGACCAGCCTGGCGGTGGTTTCCCTGGGCGGCAATACACCCGGTACCGCAGGCACCGACAACGACAACAACCGGATCGAAAACTGCGCCTTCAAGCGCGCGACGTTTGGCGTGTTTTCGCTTGGGCAGAATGAAGGCAATCCCGACACCGGCACGGTGTGGACGATGAACGACCTCAGCGCCGGTGGCGCCGATCGCATTCGTCGCGTGGGCATGCGGGTGCTCAATGACAATGGCGCCATGATCAGTTTGAACAGCGTCGGGGGAATAGACAGCAATGAAAGTGAGGATGCCGTCGGGATTAGCCTGGGTGTTCAGTCCCTTGACGCTGCGTTCATCGCGGGGGGTGGGGTGACCAATGCCACGGTGGCGCGCAATCGAATCAGCGGGATCAGCCAGACCAATACTTTTTCAGCCGCGGGCATTGCCGTGGCGGGTGGGGCGGGTGGTGCCAACACGGTCGTCAACAACCTGATTTCCGGGGTGATCGCCAACGCGACGATGCCTGATCTTTCAGTGGGCATGTTCGTCGCAGGGTCAGGGGGATCCAGCACCCGGGTCTTGTACAATTCGATCGCCATGTCGGGTGATCGCGGTACGCAGGCCACACAAATGCCAGGCTTTGGCATCGCCATCACAGGCGACCAGAGCGTAGAGCTGAAAAACAATTCCTTCGCAACCAAACAGTTCGCCAGCGGCGGTGGCTTCAATGCCGGAAGTTATTCGATCGGCATGGCACGCTCGACCTTTACCAATCTGGATTCCAATTTCAACAACTTCTTTGCCAGCAGCGCCAATGCCGGTTATTTCCGCACGGGCAATTTGTTTGCGGGCGCGGGCATCACTTACACCGGCATCAGCGCCTGGCGCGCGGCGGTATCGGACGATGCCAACTCGATCGAGCAGGACCCGTTGTACGTGTCGGACAGCGATCCGCATCTGCAAGCGACCAGCCCGTTGCTCGGCAGCGCCACGCCGATTGCGGGAACCACCGTCGATTTCGACAACCATCTGCGGTCGACGAGCACGCCTTGCATCGGCGCGGACGAAATCATCGACGCGGACCTGCAGATCGACAAAAGCAATGGCATGTCCGGATTGCTCAATGGCCAAAGCACGGTCTACGCCATCGTGGTTGCCAATGCCGGCCCGATCGCGGCCAACGGCGCGAGCCTGACCGACACCCTGCCGGCCACGCTGATCAACGGCAGCTGGGCCTGCGTGCAGGCGCAATCGACGGCGACCTGCCCGATTCCCGACGCCGGCGTTGGCAACCTGGCGAGCAATGTCACCCTGAACCCCGGTCAATACCTTCGCTTCGATGTGATGGGTACAGTGAACGGCAGCGCAGGCGCCTTCGTCACCAACACCGCCAGTGCGGCCGTAGCCAACGGACAAAACGATCCCAATCCGGCCAACAACAGCGCCATCGATGAAGATCCCATCGTGACGATCGGCATCTTCGCTGATGGATTCGAGAACAGCACACGCTTCAACTTGACTGTGCCGGGGGCGCGTGCGGAGATGGGGCAGTAAGCGCAGATGCGCGCATCGAATGGGGGAATCCCGGTTGTTTCCGGCCCGGGATTTCGCATTGCTTGCTGACAAGAGAAAGCGTTTTTCGCGCGGTCTTAGGGCGCAAGCCCGAAGTTGAATGTGCCGCGCGGGGAACCGGGATCAGTGAACATCAATCAGATTCAGGTCGGGGCCGAACCCGATTTCGGTGTGCGCCTATTGTGCGCCGTTAGCGTATGGGCTGAACGGGGCAAGTCTCGCACTAACCCCTCCAGGACCGCACCCTAGTGCCGATAGCCAAAACTCCATTTAAGAAGCCCGCGCAAGCAAGCCCTCGCCGGTCGGACGATGGCGTGACGATCCGTTTGGGACATCGCAACCCGGAGGGTTCCGTTCACGGGCATGCTGCCGGAAAACGCTCCACTACAAGGCGCGACAGACTTTTTTTCTCAAGAAACTGCCGCAAATGACGTCGAGACGGGTCGGAGACAGACTTTGGTCGTTTCATCAGTTTTCGGAAGGCCCGCAACGGCGCGGCCTGCAGCCCGACCGCCGTGACAGACTTTATTCATTCACTTCAATTTTGAAATGAAGGATTAAAGTCTGTATCGGAGAATAAAGTCTGTAACGGGGTCGCAAAGGCGACGGGTTCGCCTTGACTGACTCAACCCTACATAGGCCCGGCGTGTGCTGTTCCCGGCCCCAGGGGCCGGTGTCGATCCTCTGCCAACCCATGCCCGATGAACCCGTGCTAAATCATCTGGGGTGCATCGCGATCCTTAACAGCTACCCTTCGATCGAGCGCATGTCGCTTGCGTTGGACAAATCGACACTGGTTGGCGGCAAAACGGCTCGTGCCGCGCTGCGTTCCCTAGCCTGCATTGCCGCCGGGATGCCGTTGGAAACCTACGCGATTCAGCACTCGATGATTCCTTTCTTTAGGAACGTCGAGCATCCGGCGGGCGCACGATTAGGCATGCTGCGCAAAGAAATGCTCCGAAACCGATTCAGGCGATTCAATCGACGGACTCGGTGCTGCATCGCTTGCATGGAATCCGACGAAAGGAATCACGGATTTTCTTGGTTCCGCCGCACCCACGATCTATCAGGTGTCTCGTGGTGCCTTGTCCACGACAGAATTCTGCAGGACGTTTACGCCGATCACGCGCACTCCGCCTGCCCGCACATGTGGCGCGACCGGCAACTCCTGAAACCGTGTGTCGCACATTGGGACAGGCTTTCCAAAGCCCCATCGCTCGTTCGTCGTTATGTCGACGCCTTGCTCAGCCTCTCAACCAGGCCTGAGCCGTTGAATGCTGAGGACCTTTACGCGCTCTTGTGTCGATGCGCTGGGTCAATTGTGGAGCAAGCTTCTCATTGGCATTGCGTACCCACTTAAGCATCGACTCCGTGGGAAGAATGATCACTCGATCAAATCCACGCCCCTTCGCCTGCCCGAAGTTCATGACAGGATATCTTTCGTCGATCCCAACACTGGTGATTCTTTCCCGCAACTGCATGGGTTGGTAGGCCTCCATGTAACGCCCGTAGTCGGCGCGCCTCACCATCAAGATGCCCGCTCCATCACGCTCTTGACCACGGCAACTTTCGCATGTGCACGCTACGCTCGGCGTCATGCTGGGGTAAAGCTTCGAAGACAGCCCGCAAATAGCTCGCGCACGGGTAAGACATCGGCGCGACGCAGAGTAGTTCTACTGTGTCACTCAGTAGTGTCCGGTTGAGAGCCTATCTCAGCAGCTAAGAATCAATAATGGCGCGGACTGCAGAGCGAAATGACGTGATGTCGATTTGAACGGCGACGACCGATGAGCGGTAGCTTCCGAGGCTTCGATGGCTCGGGGCTCCCTCATGAAACTCAGCAAGACGCTGTTCGCACAACTGATGGACTTCGTGCCGTGGACTAGCGTGGCGCGAGAGTCTGCGCGTTATCGAGGCGGTGCTCGGCGCCAACGCGGGCAAGCTCTATGGCATGGGGCTGAGCTGTGCGGTGCGCCGCTCGACGTTGGCCGATGCCAACGAGACACGCGCGTGGCGACTCTGGGCCGATGTCGCGGAGCGATGCCGCCCGCTACGCGAGCCCGCATGTCTGAGGTCGAGCCGTCCGCTGAAAAAACCGTCAGCCGCCGATCTTCGGTGCCGTCTGCGGCAGGGGCTCAGGGAAGGGGTTGGGGCTCGAAGCCGTTGCCGAACAAGCGCGGCGCATCTACGCGCACCTGGATCGGATAGGCGGCACTGACCACGTCCCAACCCTCGACATCGAGGCCGCTGATCACCACCAGATAGAGATCATGCAGGCCGGGTGGCAGGCCGCCGGTGTTTAGCTGCAGCGCGATCCCGGCGCTGTTCCACTGCTGCCAATCCTGCAGTTCGCGCACTTCGGCATCGCGCAGATCGATGCTATCGCGCAGCTCGATCCGCTGCCAGCCGGATTGGCTCTCGCTGCCGATCTGCACCTGGCTATCGTCGGAGTAGATCTCACGCACCTGCGGCTTGGGCAGTGTGTTGTCGACGCCGTGTTCGATCTGGCCGAAGTTGCCGAAGTAGTTCTGCTCGACGAAGTAACGCAGCCGCCGCTCCGGGCCCGAATAGATGCGCGTATCAACGCGGTTCTGGCTGATGCGGGTGCTGCCGTTCTTGTGCACCCGCGTGACCACGCGGCCATCACTGCCGCCATCACTGCCTGTGTAGACGAAGACCTCTAGCAGCGCCCAGGCGCCATTGCTATCAGCGGCGACCCCGCCCCACCAGGTGTCGCCGCTGGCATCGGCGCGGTTGAGCAGGGTGATCGGGCCCATGCTGGTCGGCCAGTTGTGCATCTTGAGCTCGCACTGGGTATCGCTGACCGAGTTCTGCCAGCTGATGCGTTCGTGCTTCCACTGGTAGCTCTTGGTGTAGGGAAGGCCGTCGAGCAGCAGCACGTTGCGAACGTAGTGCGCCTTGTACACGTGCCGCTGCGGCAGGATTGCTAAGCCCGGGTCGTAGCGCCGGGTGGCGTTGTAGTTCTGCGAGTCCATGGGGGTGAACAGCACCGCGCCCCGCGTCGGGTCAGTCTGCAGCGTGGTCGGCCCGCCAAGATCATTGAAGGTCCAGCCATCGCCGTTCTGCGGCGCGGCTCCCATGGCGCCAGTCTCGATGCGTCCGCTGGCGCCACCGAGGAAGCTCCGGCTCAGCTGCGGCGCTGCGATCGGCGCGGGTATCAGCACCTTGTCACCGTGTCGAACCTCGGCTGACATCGCCTGCATGGCCGGCGCCATCAGGCAGAGAACGCCGAGGCCGAGTTGCAGCAGCGTAGCGGCAGTTGCCGGGTGTCGCAGCGGTGCTGACATGGCGTTCACCGAGAGGGCGGTTGCGCACTCTAGCAAGGCGGTTGCTGGCGTGCGCTGCGCGTCAACGGCTGGCCGGATGAGTGAGCCAGTGATGCGGATGAACGGTCGCCGAGGGCAGCGGGCCTGCGCTTGCGAGTGCCCGAAATGTTGCGAATATTTGGGACCGCGCGCATAGCAATCGATCGGACGATCAAAGAATTCCAGCGGATGCGAGGTCATGAAGCGGATGCGGCCGATGCCGGAAATCTGCGCGATGGTCTCGACCAGCAAGGCGAGGTCGGCCACCGATGAGCTAGCGGGCGGCAACACTGGCGCTGCTGTTCGCGCTCAGCAGTGGCGCATTCGCGCACAGCTCAAGACCCTGCTGACTGACCCCGTAAACGTGTTGCCGGAAACCATCGCGACCCCCTCGACCGAATCCGCGAGTCGTTCGCGGGTTATCTCGCGGTAGGCCAGGCTATTTAGCCGCCGCGCTGGGCGGCGGCGAGTGTCACTGAGTGGCGTGTTGCCCTGGGCAATTGGATTTCTCACTCGCCGGCGGACGCACGGGAGCGGGGGCTCCAATCCGGAAAACGCTCAGCCGCGGGTCGGCCTGCTGTGCATGAATCAACAGGTCGCCAATGAACGCACTCATTGCGAACCACGGCGTGACAGCGAACACCGCCTGAACTGTCGGCTCGGAATCCTTGCAATCGAGCAGCACACTCGTGCCATCGTGCAGCTTTAGACACCTCAATCCTAAAGGGTTTTCACGCCGTCGCCATTCCTGCGTGTGAAATATCCGGGCTATGGCGATCGCTCGTTCGAGCACCCCCGGCAGCGCAGTGATTCAAATTTGGGGTGTCCAGTACGTTATGGATGTACAGATTCGCGCCACCGCTGCCGCCGGAAAACGAGACCGTGAGGTCCCTGTTTCCGGCGTGCAGGACGATCCTGCGGTACTACCACCGCGCGCTGTGCGCTCTAGACCAATTGCTGAAGACGAATCAGCCGCCACCGCCGAAGGCGGGCGCGCTGACCTGGTAACGCCCGATCAGCTGCGTCCCGGCATAGTTGCTGTAGGCACGAATCATCACGTGATAGGTGCCTGCACGAACATTGCTCATGTTGCAGGTTTCAGCATTGCCGCTTCGGTATGGCCGGCAGTCGTAGAGTGCGGTGGTCGGTGCTGCCCCGAACCTGACATACAGGTCGGCGTCGCCGGTTCCGCCACTGATCTGGAAGGACAAGCCGGTAGCTCCTGTAGGGACCACCATCGTGTAGCGGCGTTCGCTGCCCCTGGTCCCCGACAGGTTGGTCTTTGCCACCGCGTTCTGAAGCTCGCTTTCGAGAGGCGGCGAAGTGACCGTGACGTTGCGGACGATTTGTGCGCTTGCGCCGCGGTTGTCCGTCACCGTCAGCGTTACTGCATACGTTCCAGCCGCGGCGAATGTTTTTGTCGGATTGATCGCCGTGGAACTTGACCCGTCGCCAAACTGCCACAGTCGCGCCGCTATGCTTCCGTCCGGGTCAGAACTGGCATCGACAAAACTCGCAGTAGCGTGCGTCACATTGAACGAGAAGTCGGCGACCGGTTGAAGGTTGACGGGCGGAGCCGTGACCGTCACGTTCCGGGAGGATTCATGCACCGCGCCAAGATTGTCTGTTACCGCAAGGGTGACGACGTAGGTTCCAGCCGTCGCGAAGGTGCGGGACGGGTTGACGGCGACCGAACTGCTGCCGTCGCCGAAGTCCCACGTCCGGCTGACTATCGTGCCATCGGAATCGGAACTCGCATCGACGAAGTGTGCTGTCAGGTAGTCCACGCTGAAACTGAAATCTGCCAGCGGAGCCTGGTTGACGTTGAGCACCAGAATGTCGACATCGTCGGTCCCCGTCTGTGCCTGGTCGTCGGTGACTGTGAGCCGGAACGACACGATGGAATCTGCGGCAACCTGGGGCGCAGAAAAGTTCGTGCTTGCGGAGGATGGATCGGCCAGCAACACAGCGGGTCCTGAGGTTTGCTGCCAGCTGTGGGAAACGATAGCGCCACCATTGTTGGCCGTTCCCGATCCGCTGAGGGAAACCGGCTCACCTTCAGCGATCATCTGATCCAGGCCGGCGTAGGCCTGCGGCGAGTCAATATCAATCTGTACCTTTGTAAGGTCTTGCGACTGGGATCCGTCGGCATAGTCCACCGAGAGCTGGAATGTCAGTGAGGTGGTCTGCAACGGGGGAGCGAATTGAGCGGTCGATTGATCGCCGTTTTGCAGTATCACTGGCGGACCCGCGACCTGCGACCATTGCCATGCGGTAATCGGTGCTCCGGCGTAGGTGCTGCCTGAAAGTTCGACCGTCGGCACACGCGCGCTGATCATCTGGTCCGGCCCTGCATCGACGGAATATGCGCGGGCCAGATAGGCGCCGGTGTGACCCGCTTCGGCGCGAATACCTGTCCAACCGACACGATGCAGACCGTTCGGATCGATCCTGGCGACCGGATTGACTTGTGATCGGATGGTTGTATCGGGAGTGGATTCCTGACTGATCCTGAATTCGCTGGCGATCGGAGTTCCGTCCGCGCTGAAATAGCGACCGACAATGCTGGTTCGTCGCTCGGAGAAATGTTCGCTGCTCCAGACCAACAGTACTTTCCCATCAGCGTCAACTGCAGCCGCGGGTAACACCTGGTCGTCGGCGATGTGCTGATTGACAACAAACTCACCGGCTACCGGCTCGCCAGCCGCATCGAAAATCTTCCCCCTGACGCCCCAGTCGTTGGCGTCACACCCATAGCAATCCCAGGCGATTGCGGTCAGTCCCACCGCGTTGCGAGCGATGGCGGGGTTGCGCTGGTCGCCATAGTACAAGTCGCTGTTGACCATGATCTCGTCACTTACCGGGACGCCCGAACTGTCAAACACGCGATAAGCAAT
Source organism: Lysobacterales bacterium (assembly GCA_031391205.1). Taxonomy (GTDB): domain Bacteria; phylum Pseudomonadota; class Gammaproteobacteria; order Xanthomonadales; family Ahniellaceae; genus 0-14-3-00-62-12. The sequence goes on from JANMUE010000344.1 coordinate 15,606, forward strand.
ATCCCAACCGAGGCGAATCCCCTGCGCCTGCCAAACGATGGCGAAGCTGCCGTTGGCCGCAAGGGCGATTGCCGGACTCACTTGGCCGTATGCGGTATTGGTGTTGACGATCGCCTCGGATCCCTCGGGTACTCCGGTGGCGTTGAACCGGCGCACGAATACGTCGCCGAATCCGTCCAGTACACCGCTGCTCCACGTCACAATGAATCTGCCGTCGGGCCTGACCACGATCGCTGGATCGTAGTGTTCGCTGTTGGCGTCGCTGTGCACGACAATCTCGCCCCCCAGCGCCTGACCCTGCGCATCGAATCGCCTGGCTCTGACTGAGTTTCGCCCCGACGCCAGGCTGCGCGTCCAAACCACGACCAGATTGCCCTGCGCATCGATTCCTGCCGCGGCATCCTCGACCTGATCGCCATCGCTGGCGTTCACCACAAACGCGCCGCCAACAGGCATTCCATCCGCTTGCAGGCGCTGGGCGAAAATCCGATCCGACGCATGCGTTGACGGATTGCTGTCATTCCAGACCGCGATTCCTGCTCCGGCGAGGTTGTAGTCCAGTCCCAGGTGGCTGCCGAAGGCGCTCCATTGTCGAAGCGGGCCAATCTCGGTTTCGGGACCAAACGGGGCAGACATGCCCTGACTCGCGAAGGTAGCGAGCAGGCTGAAGAAGAGTGCGTGCATCGATCGTTTCCTGCTCACGGAATTACTCCTTGTAAAATTGACGATGGTTTGGAGCGCTGTTGGCCGGGCCACGAAATCCGCGCGGGTTTTTGCGCAATGGCTAATTGGCCAGGAAGGTGGTGGCGGCCATTGTGTTGGCGGTTTACCGCCTGCGGAACCGGCAAAGTGTCCAGCACGACGTCGGCCGCTTGACAATCCGTCAACCGAGGGGACATCTGAACAAGTCATTGCAACGGCGCCGCTACTCAGCCTGGGCGGAATCCCGGTCTGACTACTATTCGTTTGCAAAACGTAATGTAGGGTCCTTTACGCGTATGTGCGTCGCGAGGCCGTGCTGTCATCGCAGATCGAAGGTACGCAATCGTCATTGAACGACCTGTTGATGTTCGAGATGGAGGAAGCCCCAGGCGTACCCTTCGACGATGTGCAGGAAGTCAGCAACTACGTCACGGCACTGGAACACGGCATGGGTCGACTGCGCGACGGGTTTCCGCTATGCAATCGACTGCTGCGCGAAATGCACGCCAAGCTGATGGCCGGCAACCGCGGCGGCGACAAACTACCCGGCGAATTGCGCCGCAGCCAGAACTGGATCGGCGGCACCCGCCAGCCCAAAGTCCAAAAGTGCCAACCACGATGTTGTGCCGGTACGGCGTTTCTACACATACTGCAGAGCGAAACCCACTGCACTGGCAACAGTGTTGGAGATTGCCATGTCGTGTCGGCGTTGTTTGCTGTTTGCGCTGCTTCTGATCCGAGTGTCGGCTGTTACCGGTGCAGCAGTCGAAGTCACTGCCGCGAACCGGGTGCATTCGCCGCACGCTGTCAGTGGAACGCCCAGCCCGGTGTTGTTCGCCGATGGTTTCGAGCCTGTCGGCATACCTGCACCCACCAACGCTGTGGTGCTGTATAGCCGCGGCGGTACGCTGAGCAACCGACCGGTATCGATCGGCCGCGTGTTCCGGCAAGGTGAGATCCCGAGCTTCGCCAAGGCTAGCGTTCCCGGCATCACCCAGTGCGATGTGAAGGGCCGTTGGCCTGACGGTTCGCTGAAGTTTGCCATTATCAGTTTTATTGTGCCGAGCTTGCAGGTCACCGGCGTGAGCGTCAGCTTCAGCAATCAGCTTTCTGGTAACAACACAGGATTTCTGGATAACACGGCGCTGACCTCCATGGCGCTGCTCGACCAGTACGATTTCGATGGCCGCATCCAGCTGACCGGCGGCGTCAACGCCACGGCCAGCGCCCGCGACATGCTGATCCAGGGCCGCTACCGATATTGGTTGCAAGGACCGATCGTCACCGCCGTAGTGATCGAAGATCGAAACGCTTCGCTGCCCTACGATACCGATGTAGGCCACATGCTGCATCCGCTGCACCCGATCTTCGAGGCGTGGTTTTATCCGTCCAACGAAACGGTAGATCTGGGTTACACGTTGGAGAATACGTGGGCCAGCAGCACAGCCGCGCTGAGCATGCGGGATATTTCCTATACGCTGACACTGACTCAGGGCATTGCGGCAATACCTGTCACCGACCCGTACGATTCGTATCCTCTCACGCATAATCACATCGCCCGCACACGCTGGCACAAGCGTTTTTGGGTGGGAGGAAATCCAGGCGATATCACCGTCGACCACGGCCTG
>JANMUE010000350.1:0-6060 GCA_031391205.1 Lysobacterales bacterium
CGAATGGGACCGTCGTTACGGCCGTCCACGTCTTGCCGAAACCTACTCGCGCAATTCCTGCGTAGAAGACAGCACCTGGGGCTATCAACGCCGCGAGGGAGTGATCTGGGTAACCGCCGGCTGCCGTGCCCGCTTCGTCAGCACGCGTACCAACTTCGCGCGCTGAGTTTTGCGACTCGAATGCAAAAACGCCCTGGCTTCGGCTGGGGCGTTTTTTATTTACACGCTTTACGGCTGTTAAAGACGCGGAGTTTGAGATCAATCACTCAGCGGCCAACGTCCGAGTATCTCGTGAACGCTATGGCCTACATGGCTGTTGATCAGAAATAAATCTCGCGCTGTCCAGCGGACCGCAGCAACACCGTGCTTGGTAATGATGCGTTGATCGTAAAGCAGCGTCATATGTGGCGTAAAATCGCGCTTGGCTTTCAGCCCCACTTTCAGCATTGCCGCACCCAGATTCTGGCGAAACACCGAAACCTCGGCAATACCTGGGCCATCGCAGAGTACGTAGGCATCACTACCCGGAAAGCTCATCGCATGATCGAACATAATGTCGAATGACCGCTCAGCCATCGAGTCACCAGCGCTTCTGGCGGCAGCAACGATTTCCTGCGGCAGTTCCTCGTACCCGCCCAGATCGTGCAAGGTGATGTGCAGGCGGTGCGCGTCCAGCAACTTACCCTTCAAGGCATGCTCCAAGCGCAACTGCGCCCCCAGTGCGGTGATCGGTGGTGCCTGATCGATCCCCGGGAAAAGCCCGAAGAACAGTCGATAGCGTGGTCGTTTAACCAGCTTTGGCGGCGATTTCGCGGCGGGCTTCGACGGCGGATCGAATCCCGGCAAAGATGGCTGATCAGACATGTCGTAACTCCTTACTCCCACTCAATCGTCGCCGGCGGCTTGCCGGAGATGTCGTAGACGACGCGGGAGATGCCGCGCAGCTCGTTGACGATGCGGCGTGAGACGTGGTCGAGAAAATCGTAGGGCAGATGCGCCCAGTGCGCCGTCATGAAGTCTATGGTTTCGACAGCGCGCAGCGCGACCACAGGTTCATAGGCGCGCGCATCACCGACCACGCCGACCGAGCGCACCGGCAGATACACGGCGAACGCCTGACTGACGCGATCGTAGAGATTCCACTTGCGCAGCTCTTCGATGAAGATCGCATCGGCCTGCGCAAGCAAGTGCGCGGCATCGACGGTGACTTCACCCAATATGCGTACGCCAAGGCCCGGGCCGGGAAACGGATGGCGATAGACCATGTCCCGCGGCAGGCCAAGTTCGACGCCGATGCGGCGCACTTCGTCCTTGAACAACTCGCGCAACGGCTCGACCAGCTTGAGCTTCATCTGCTCGGGCAGACCGCCGACATTGTGATGCGATTTGATGACGTGTGCCTTGCCGGTCTTTGAACCGGCCGATTCAATGACGTCGGGATAGATCGTGCCCTGCGCCAGCCAGCGGATGCCATCGAGCTTGTGCGCTTCTTCATCGAATATCTCAATGAACAGACGCCCGATCACCTTGCGCTTGGCCTCGGGATCGGCAACGCCCTTGAGTGCAGCGAAATAACGCGCAGCGGCGTCGACGCGGATCACGCGCACGCCCATGTTCGCGGCCATCATCGCCATCACCTGATCGCCCTCGCGCCAGCGCAGCAGGCCGGTATCGACGAAGACACAGACCAGGCGATCGCCAATGGCGCGCTTCAGCAAAGCAGCAACCACCGATGAATCGACACCCCCGGAGAGACCGAGCAGCACATCGCCGTCGCCGACCTGGGCGCGCACGCGTTCGATGCAATCTTCGACGATGTTGGCCGCGGTCCACAATGTCGTGCTGCCGCAGATATCGACGACGAAACGCCGCAGCAGTGCTTCACCATGCTGGGTGTGCGTAACCTCGGGATGGAACTGCACACCGTAGTAGCGTCGCGTCTCGTCGGACATCGCTGCCAGCGGCAGATCGTGCGTACTGGCAATGCCCGCAAAACCCGGCGGCAGGTCGGTGACGCGATCGCCATGCGACATCCATGCACTCAGACTGTTGTCGTCGGCACCGTCGATCTGGAACAGACCGGCGCTGCGGTCGAAATGCACCGTTGCCTGACCGAACTCGCGACTGTGACCGCCTTCGACCTTGCCGCCCAGTTGCATCGCCATGGTCTGCATGCCGTAGCAGATACCGAGTACTGGAATACCGAGATCGAACACCTTCTGCGGTGCGCGTGGCGAATCCGCTTCGACGGTGGACTCCGGGCCGCCAGACAGGATTACACCGCGCGGCGCGAATGCAGCGATGTCGTCAGCGTTGTGGTCCCAGGCCCAGATCTCGCAGTAGACACCGATCTCGCGAATGCGGCGGGCGATCAGCTGGGTGTACTGCGCGCCGAAATCAAGGATCAGGATCTTGTCGGCGTGGATGTTGGTCATTGCACGATTCCGGCGGGTTCTGTGGGAGCGGCGTGAGCCGCGATGCTCGGACTGCTGGGCTTCCTGAGTAATCGCGGCTCACGCCGCTCCCACAAAAGCCGCTCCTACATTCAATCCATGCGGTAGTTCGGCGCTTCCTTGGTGATCGCCACATCATGCACATGCGACTCGCGCACGCCGGCGCTGGTGACACGCACGAAGTGTGGCTTGGAGCGCATCTCTTCGATCGTGGCTGCGCCGCAATAGCCCATGCTGGAGCGCAGCCCACCGACCAGTTGATGCACGATGCCGCGCAGCGAGCCGCGATACGGCACACGCCCTTCTATGCCTTCGGGCACCAGTTTGTCGGCGTCCGAAGCATCCTGGAAATAGCGGTCCTTGGAGCCCTGTTGCATCGCGCCCAGAGAACCCATGCCACGATAACTTTTATACGAACGTCCCTGGAACAATTCCACTTCGCCCGGCGCTTCTTCGGTGCCGGCAAACATGCCGCCGATCATTACGCAGCAGGCACCGGCAGCGATGGCTTTGGCGATATCGCCGGAGTAGCGGATGCCGCCATCGGCAATCAACGGAACGCCCGATGCATGCAGCGCCTCGGCCACCATCGATATTGCCGTGATCTGTGGCACACCGACCCCGGCAACGATGCGCGTGGTGCAGATCGACCCGGGGCCAACGCCCACCTTGACCGCGTCGGCACCGTAGTCGACCAGGGCGAGTGCTGCATCGCCGGTGACGATATTGCCGCCGATGACCTGCAAGTCCGGAAATGTGCGCTTCGCCCAACGCACGCGCTCCAGCACGCCCTGCGCATGCCCATGCGCGGTATCGACGACGATGACGTCGACACCGGCAGCGACTAGCGCCGCGATACGCGCCTCGGTATCGCCGCCGACGACGACTGCTGCGCCCACACGCAGACGCTCGGCTTCATCCTTGGCGGCATTGGGATTGTCGCGCGCCTTCTGGATGTCCTTTACCGTGATCAGCCCGCGCAGCTTGAACTGCTCGTTGACCACCAGCACCTTCTCTATGCGGTGCTCATGCATCAGCCCCAGTACCTCGTCGTCGCTGGCGCCATCCTGCACGGTGACCAGCTCGTCCTTGCCGGTCATGATGCGGCTGACCGGTTCATCGAGATGGGTTTCGAAACGCAAATCACGGCTGGTGACGATGCCGACCAGCTGGCCGTTCTCGACGACCGGCACACCGGAAATATTGCGCGCCCGCGTCAGGCTCAGCACCTCGCGGATGCTGGTCTGCGGTGCCACGGTGATCGGATCGCGAATCACACCGGCTTCGAATTTCTTGACCAGCCCGACTTCGGCAGCCTGCTGTTCCAGTGTCATGTTCTTGTGGATGATACCGATGCCGCCGCTCTGCGCCATGGTGATGGCCAGTCGCGCTTCGGTGACAGTGTCCATCGCAGCCGAAACAACAGGAATATTCAGCTGGATACCGCGGGAGAGGCGCGTGGTGGTCGAGACATCGCGCGGCAGCACGGTGGAGTGCGCTGGGACCAGAGAGACGTCGTCGAAGGTGAGTGCTTCCGCTAGGATGCGCATCGGACAGGCTCCGTATGGGAAGCGTGGCATTCTAGCGTTCCACGCTGTCCACGGTAAGCGCCAGTGCAGCCGGGGCGCTGGCAAACTTCGGGCAATCCCGGCACGCGTTGCCGTCAGGCGAGCATTGCGCGGCGGTTTTTCACGATTGGGATTTCATGCAACACGCGGATTCGAAGCAGCGCCCCACACCCTGGCATCGCTCCAGCGTACTTGCCGCACTGGCGCTGGCCAGTTGGCTGCTGGCGCTGTTCTGGCTGCGCGCCGATCTGGTCGACACGGCGTTCTCGCCTTATGTGCGCTGTGATAGCTGCTTTTTCTGGCCCAGCCTGATCCACGATTCAGTGCTGCTGGCGCTCGCGTTGAGCGCACTGGCCCTGGCGCTGTGGCTGCGTCATCGCTGGCTGCGTTTCGTCATTCTGTTGTCGATCGTCGCCCTGATGCTGATTGCAGCTGCGGACGTGCTCGTGTTCAAGGCACTGACGCATAGATTGCTGACGGCCGACGTATTCAAATTCGTCAAAGAGCTGACAACGGTCGGCGATATCGGCGCGCAGAGCCTGGCGGGATCAGCGCGGGTAATCACCATCATCATGCTGGCAACCGGAATTCTGGTGCTGGTGGTCTGCCTGCGCACTGGCGGCGGCCGGCGCGTCGCTGCGACGTGGCTGCTGATGATCGCATTGGCGATCGGCGTCTCAGGTTACGCCGGCCGACGCTTCGATCCGGCCTACGTCAACGCCAACATCTCGTTCCAGAATGTCGCCGAGGTGAACCTGGCGCAGTCGATAGATGCCGCCTACAGCCCCGAATTCATTGCACGCATGCGCGCGGTGCCCCCGCTGACACAAACCTGCGACGCCGGCCAGAGACGCCGCCCCAACGTCATTCTGGTAATGGTCGAATCACTGTCTGCCTATCACAGCCGCCTCAATGGCGGTGAACTCGATGCGACACCCAGGCTGGATGCGCTCGCCGAACGCGGCCGTTGGTTTCCGGATTTTCACGCCAACGGATTTACCACCGACGGCGGCATGATCGCTCTGCTCAGCGGTTTGACACCGGTGCCGGTGATCGGTCGCTACAGCAGCATGGACGCGTTTTCCGGCTACACCGACCGCGACCATTCGGTGCCTGCATTGCTCGCTCGTCAGGGTTACTACAACGCCTTCTTTACCACTGGCGACCTTGATTTCGTCGACAAGAACCGCTGGCTGCCAGCGATCGGCTTCGATTATTTCGAAGGCTCCGAATCCAGGTTCTACAGCGGCCGCGACCGCGGCATATTCGGCGCTGCACGTGATGCGCTGCTATTCGACCGCTTCGTTGCCTGGTACGCCAACGAACGCGACGCAGCAAGGCCCTTCTTCGCCACGCTGCTGACCGTGACGACGCATCCGCCGTTCGTCAATCCCGAAACCGGATTGGCCGACGAGGAAGGCGTGTTCCGCGAAGTCGATACTGCCGTTGCCGGCCTGTACGCGTATCTGGAAGAACGTCATTTCTTCGACAACGGTGTGTTGCTGGTGACCGGCGATCACCGCGCGATGACACCGATCCGACCCGGCGAATATCAGCGCGAAGGCGAGACGGCGTTCGCGCGCGTGCCGATGTATGTCTGGGGACCGCAAGAACTGGGCGGCGGGCGCGTCGATGGACTATTCCAGCATTCCGATCTGCTGCCTTCGCTGGCGGATCTGACCGAGGCAACGTCCTGCTACAACATCGGACAGGGCCTGTTCCTGCGCGCCGAACCCAAGCCGGCCAAGTTCGCGCTGCATGCGCGCGGCATGCCACGCGATCATATCGACGTTTACAGTGGCGACTCTGCAGGTGCCGTGATCCTGGCCGGAGACGACAGTCGCTGGATCGGCGCCAAGCCAGCGCAGTGGCAGTCCATCGAAGCCAGCATCCATCTGCAGCGCGCGACACGCGTCGGTGGCGAGGCCAATCTTCTGGACACAATGATCGAGTTGCGCAAGCCAAGATAAGCAATGTAGGAGCGGCGTGAGCCGCGAAGCTCTTGCTCTGATATCAAGAGCAGAGCAAGAGCTTCGCGG
>JANMUE010000352.1:0-3668 GCA_031391205.1 Lysobacterales bacterium
CCGCGAAGCTCTTGCTCTGATCTCCAGACAGTAGAGCAAGAGCATCGCGGCTCACGCCGCTCCTACATTCCATCCCGCCGCTCCCACGGACGTTCTACACTGTGCCGCCATGACCAAACGCCGCCACGACCCGCAAACCACGCAACGCCTGCGCCTTCCCGTGGGCGATCTGGCGCGTCCGGGCGCACGCCTGGTGGTGATCCATGGCGAAAGCATGGGGCTGTGCGTGGAGCTGATCGACAAGCCAGTGACGATCGGCCGCGCCTCCGGCTGCGAGATGCAGATCGATCATCGCAGCGTGTCGCGCATGCATTGCACGGTGTGGTGCGAGCAGGGCCAGTTCCACGTGCGCGATCTGGGTTCCACCAACAAGACCCTGGTCAATGAACACGCTGTGGACAAGAGCGAACTGAAGGATGGCGACACCATCGCCATCGGCGAGATCGTGCTCAAGTTCCTGCGTCGCGAGAGCCTGGAAGACCGCTACCACCAGGCCATGGTGGAAATGGCCACGGTCGACACACTCACCCAGCTGCCCAATCGCCGGGTCTGGCGCGAAGGCCTGGAGCGTATCGTGTTGCAGGCGCAGAACGGCGCTCCGTTGTGCCTGGCCTTCATCGATCTGGATCATTTCAAGCGCATCAATGACGAGCTTGGACATCTGGCTGGTGATGAAGTGCTTAAAGCCGTGGCCACGGTGATCCGCCATTCGCTGCTGTCGGGATTTGCCGCAGGCCGCCTGGGCGGCGAGGAATTCGCCGTCATCCTGCCCGGCGTGCCGCTGCGCCAGGCTGGCGACTATGCCGAATTGCTGCGGCGTGCGATCGAAGCCCTGCGCGTCGAGCTGCCTGGTGGACCGCGCGCCATCACCACCAGCGTCGGTGTGGTGCAATGGCAGCCGAGCATGCAGACCACCGCCGACTTCATGCGTGCCGCCGATGCGGAATTGTTTCGCGCCAAGGCCGACGGGCGCAACCGGGTGTGTGTGCGGGCGATGAAATGAATGCGGTGGTCGGATGGTGTTGTAGGAGCGGTTGTCGTTGTGGGTCCGACCTGCGGTCGGACGCTCTTCATCGCGCTGCCTGAAAATCACCAGCGTCTGACCACAGGTCGGACCCTCAGGATCTAAACCCTGTCCTTGCGCGGCAACGCGCACTCGATCACGGTGCCCCGCGGCGCGCGTGGCACGATGCGCAGCACGCCGCCGAGTGCTTCCAGACGTTCACGCATGCTGGTCAGGCCCAGGCCCTTGCGGCGCGCGGCCGGAATGCCCTCGCCGTCATCGCAGATACTCAGCATCAACAGGCGTTGCGTGGTCTGCGTGCTCACCTCGATGCAGCGCGCGTTGGCATGTTTGATCACGTTCGACACTGCCTCCTGGCAGACCCGATACAGCGCCTCTTCATGCGCCAGATCCTGCTGCGCATAATCCTCGAACTGCATGCGCAGGCTGATGCTCTCGGGCAGCATACGCTGCAGCAGCGGCTCCAGCGCCGCCGGCAGGCCTTCGTCGCGCAGCCGCTCAAATCCGATCAGCATACGGCTGCTCTTGGAGATGGTGTCGACCTGGGCTTCGGGCGGTGTCAGTTCGCGCAGCAGCGCACGCAGTTCGGCGAATCCGGTCTGCGCCAGTTCGTGCAGGCGCAGTGCGCGGCGTTCGCCTTCCTGCGGATCGCGGCGCCAGGCCTGCGGCAGGCTTTGCGAAAGCAGGCTCATCGAGCTGAGAATCTGCGTGACATTGTCGTGCAGCTCGCGCGCCAGTCGCTGGCGCTCGCCCAGGATCGCCGCATCGCGGGAACTCGCTGCCAGACGAGTATTCTCGATCGCCACCGCGACATGACTGGCGATGATCTCCATGCTGGTGACATCCACGACATCGAAGACTCTCTCGGACTCCAGATTCAACACACCCAGCACCTGACCGCGGATCTGGATCGGTATGGCCAATTCGGCACGGGGCGGCGTCACCCCGGGCGGGGTAACGTAACGCGGGTCGGAGGCGACGTCGTTGACCAGCTGCGTGCGCTGTTCGCGCACGGCCGCGCCCATGATGCCGGCCGTGATCGGCAGGCGATCCTCGTGCTGGATGCGGCGCTTGTAGTCGCCGCCGCGGATGCGGATCACCAAGGTGTTGGGATCCCCCGGCTCGATCAGCGGAATATCGACATTGGCATAGCCCAGGGTCTGGTGCACCGCATCGGCAATGCGTTGCAGCATCAAGTCGGTATCGCCGGTGAGGCTGACCGTCGCGGTGACCTTGGCGATCAACGCGAAACGTGCCGAGCGCCGGCGCTCCTCGCTGTAGCGGCGGGCATTGTCGATGGCGATGGCCGTATGTCGTGCGAACAGCTCCAACAGCGCCAAGTCCTCGGCATCGAAGGACCTGGGCGGCGCCACGCCGACCCCGAAAAAACCGACCAGGCGCCCGCGCCAGGCGATCGGCAGGCCGATGACACGGTTGTCGGCGAGTTCGTCCAGATTGATATGGGCCAGATCGCCATAACGCGCCAGCACCGGCAGACCGGTCAGCAGCACCTGCCCGGCCAGGCCGTGTCCACGCGGCATTTCGGCGCCCAGTTCGCGCGCCGGCATGTGATACACCGCCTCGGTGCGGATCACATCGCGATGGGCATCGTAGAGGCCGATGCTGCCGTCGTCGGCGCCGATCAGTTCGCAGGCGCTTTGCACAATACGGGCGAGCAGAGGCTGCAGCTCAAGCTCGCTCGAGATGACTTCCACCATCTGCCTCAAGGCCATGTGTCGCTCGTTTTCGCTGGGGCGCTGCATGGTCGAGGCTAGAGGGGCGCAGGGCCGGGCGTTACCGACGAAAGACAGGTGCCAACCGGCACAAACTGCTGCCAGTCGAAGCGCAGTAGCAGTTTCTGCCAGACCGCATCCAACGGTGCGGTCAACTGCATGGGACGCGCGTCTGCTGGATGCTCGAAATCCAGCTGATGCGCATGCAACAGCAGTTGATGGACGCCGAATTCGATCTTGAACAGACGATTGTGCTCGGTGCGACCGTGGCTGGTATCGCCGATCAGATGATGCGAGACGTGATGAAAATGCTTGCGGATCTGCCGATAGCGACCGGTATGCGGGCTGGCCTCGACCAGCGCATAGCGCTGCTCCGGGTATTTGCCCAGAGGCAATGGCACCGTGGTCGTGGCCAGTGTACGGAAACGCGTCAACGCCGGTTTGCGTGGTGAGTTGTCGCGCACATCGGGTAGCGCATAATCGATTTCGCCCTCGGCCGTGGGCCATCCGCGCACCACGCCGAGATAGCGTTTCTGCACGCTGCGCTCCATGAACTGGCGACCCAGCACACCTGCCATCCCGCTGTTGCGGGCGGCCAGCACCAGGCCGCTGGTGGCACGGTCCAGCCGGTGCACCAGATGAATGCTGCCGCCGATTTGCTGACGCAACATATCCAGCAGGTCCACGTCGACGTCGGTAGCCATGCGGCTGGCATGTGCCAACAGCCCGGCAGGTTTGTTGACCGCGATCAGGTGCTCGTCCTGGTAGAGGATTTCGATATGCATGACGCTACGTTATCAGGGCGGGAATGCGGGGGCTGCATGTGGGTCCGACCTGTGGTCGGACGCTGTCGACCGTGGCAGCATTCGCAGGAGAGCGTCCGCGCACAGCGCGGACCCACATTCCCCGAC
>JANMUE010000354.1:0-8345 GCA_031391205.1 Lysobacterales bacterium
CCGCGAAGCTCTTGCTCTACTCTTGATAGTCAAGGCAAGAGCTTCGCGGCGGGACGCCGCTCCCACGACGCTGCTCCCACGGTGCGACACGTGATGCCCTTCCATCCGGCGAATAATCGTCATCGTCATCGTCATCGTCATCGTCATCGCCGTGCTCGGGCGACGCAACGATGTAAAGTGCCAGCTTGCGGCAGCGCACCTCAGCGCACGCTGCGCAGCCGTCTCTCTCAGTGCTCTGGAGGCTTTCATGCGGATCATTTTTGGGCATCGACCATCGGATTGCTCGACGTTTGTGTTTCGCGTTGTCGGCATCGCAATGCTGGCGTTGATCGCGGCACCCGTGTTCGCGATCAACTGCCCGGGTCCGGTGCCAGCGCCACCGCCGAGCGGTGTCTGCGGCGTGATCGCCGGCGACTCGAATCTGTTGCTGCAGGGCGATGTGCTGGCCGAGTCCGATATCCTGGTCAATGGCCAGGTACTGATTGGCAGCGACGGTCGCATCGACTGCGTCGCCTGCGATTGCTCGGCGTCGCCCGGGGCCGCGACCGCGACGAAACTGCAATGTCCGGATGGCATTATTTCACCTGGTTTGATCGACAGCGATATGTCGATCACGTATTCGGGCAATGTGCCATTCACCAATACGGGCGAGCGCTACGAGCATCGTCATGATTGGCGCACGGGTGAGAATGGGCATACGCAGATTTCCTCCGCAGGCGGTGCGTCGACCGTGCGTCAGCAGTATGCCGAACTGGCGGCAGTGATGACGGGCACCACCAGTATCAATGGCCGGGTCGGCAATCGCGCGGGCTTCGCGCGCAATCTTGATGGGGCGATCGATTCCGGCGCACTGGGCGAGCTACGCATCGTCAATACGCGTTTTCCATTGGGCGATTCTTCTGGCACGCAGTTGGCCAGCAGTTGTGCCTATAGCCAGCTGCCCAGCGTCAGCGCCGGGTTGACCGACCTGTTTTCTGTTGCCGAAGGCATCGGGGCGTTCGCGCGCAACGAGTGGTTGTGCGAGTCGGGCGGACAGTCCGGCGCCGTCGATGTCATCGGTGCGCGGCCATTGTCCAACAGCATCGGACTGAAAGTGGCCGATGCCGAACTGGCCCGCACGCGTGACGCCACCGTGGTCTGGTCGCCGCGGCACAACACCGCGGTCTACGGCACGTCGGGGCCGATCGGCGCCATGGGCAGGCTGGGGCTGCGCCTGTCGCTCGGCACCTATTGGCAGGTCACCGGTTCGATGAACCTGCAGCGAGAGCTGACCTGTGCCAGCCAACTCAACGACAACTATCTGGGCGATGTCTTCAGCGACCGCGATCTGTGGCGCATGGCCACATTCAATGCGGCGTATTCGCTGGGCGCCAGCGATTCCATCGGTGTGCTCGGTGTCGATCGCTTCGGCGATGTAGCGATCTACGATGCCAGCGTGCACGCTGGCTATCGCGCGGTGATTGATGCGGCGCCCGGCGATGTGGTGCTGGTGCTGCGCGGCGGCGTGCCGCTGCATGGCGATGCGAATGTGATCGCGGCATTGAGTGGGGGATCGACGTGCGATGTGGTCGATGTCTGCGGTGTCAGCAAGCGCATCTGCGTGCAGAGTGAAATCAGCATGACCTATGCGCAGCTGCTTACTGCGGTGGGTACCACCTATCCCGCATTCGACTGCGACGTGCCGGACAACGAGCCCACCTGTATTCCATCACGCACCGTGTCGGTGTCCGGAAGCTCGATCTACCCCGGTGTTCAGGGCCCTGGCGATGCCGACGGCGATGGCATACCCGATATCAGTGATAACTGCGCGGCGGTTTTCAATCCGATCCGGCCGCTGGATGGCGGCGTGCAGGCCGATGCCGACGGCGATGGCATCGGAGACGAATGCGATGCCTGCCCGATTGAGCCCGGCAATGCGCCCTGCCTGCGGCCGATCTTCGGTCATGGATTCGAGGGGTCGTGAGTAGGCTGGGGTGAGCGCAGCGAACCTAGCAGTCGTGCAGTCCTGCTGGGGTTCGCTGCGCTCTCCGGCCCGGCGTCACCGCCGGGCGTTCGGCTCGTCTGACGATGCCAGAGGGCATCGTCAAAGCGACTCACCTCACCCCCAGCCTACATTTCAACTGTCCGCTTTCATTCTGGTGGCAGACTAAAAGTATTTTCGCCGCGATGTTTGTAAGCCGCCGCGTAATTGGACAACACGCCCGGCGTGAGCTGGCCGTTGGTGTAGGACACCGCCCAGAAGCCGGTGACGGGTAATCCGTTCCAGATGCCGCCGGCCTGGTCGGGTCGCAGTCGATGCAGATGGATCAATGATCCATCGAATGTGTTCAAGGAGTGGAATCCTAGGCCCGCCCTGCCGTCAAAGACGTTGAGATCCGCGGCTGGGATATTGATAGTCACTTTCGAGCCCAGCAAGGTGCTTGCGGCATCGGGTGATTGGGGCGCCTGATTGAAGGCGACCACGTTGCTGGCCCAACGAAGCAGCGGAAATTCGTTGATGACCGGCGGGCTGGGGAATCCTGTGTCGCAATAGAAGAAGATGTCATAGGCCGGATTGCAAGAGATGGAGACAGTGGGGCCTTCCTCGCGATCGAAGATGTTACGTCTGACGTCCACCGCAGCAGTCCCGGTGTTGCTGGCCGAAGCAGTGATCGGGAAAATCCGTGTGAACGGTGCGATAGCGGTCTGCCCTACGATTGCTTCATCGGTGTAGGCGTATTTTGTGGGCATGGTCAACACCCATTCGGACGCGCCGCCGACGTTCGCATGCGTAACGAATTCATTGAACACCTCATCCTGCATGAACAACGCCGATACCGCATCGATCGCCCGCTCGACCGGGTAGGTCGAGGTGATGAGCCTGCCATCGGTGAACACCTGTGCTACAGCGGTGGTGGCAGTGGTACGCGCATCGGCCAGTGTCGGCTGCGCGGCATTCGGCGCGGTGTGCAGCGCGATACTGCTGAACGCGTCGATGGCGTCGGGCTGATACGACATCATGGTGCCTGCAAGTGCATCGACAATCGACACCACGCCGAACAGGCCGCCGCGCGGCGGATCGATATCGGCCATGGCGTTCACGGTCCAATAGGCGACGTTCGGGGGTTCTACGCTGAGCGGCAACCATGCGCGTTCGATCTGCTGGCAGTTGGGTATTCCACTGGTATCGGGCAGCAACGCGTTCAGCGTGTTGTGGTCGCGGTTGACGACTTCGCCCATTTCGATCATCTCGAAATAGCCTTCGCGTGTCCGATCCAGGGTGTCCGGCCCGGCATCGTTGCTGGCCCCGGTGTAGGCGTAGTTGGTAAACGGCTGGTAGCGCCGCTGGTTCGACAGTACGGGCAAGTTGAGGTTGTTTTTGATTCTCGGCAACATGCAGCTGTTGTCGAAGGTGAGCAGATTGCCGGGATTGCTGGGCGCGGTTTCGGATAGCGAAAAAATCGAGGCGGTCCAGACATCGAAGGGCGACAAGTAGAGATTGGCGCTGAACACCGTACGCGCATTGCGTGCTTCGCGAAAGCGTATGCGCACTGCCTTGCCGGCCTCGGTGCCGTTGACCACCGATAGCAGGGTCTGATTAGCGGAATTGACGGTGTAATACGGGAAGATCAGCGCCTGGCCCGTGCCCTGGGCATTCAGGCTCATCGCCTGTGTGGCGGGCGATAGGCCTGCCGCCATGACCAGGCCGACCGCTATCGATGCGCTCAGTATGTGCTTCTTCATCTCGTGTTTCCTTGGGTAGTCCACCACGTATTGCAGAGTGTCGTCCCTGCGCTGCGCCGGCTTTCAGTTTGCGGATCGTACTTGGCGGCAAATGCTGTCATGGCGCTTCGTAGTGATTGTCGCCGCGATGCCTGTAGGCGGCGGCATAGTTGGACAACACGCCGGGCGTGAGCTGGCCGTTGGTGTATGAGACCACCCAGAAACCGATGATCGGCAGGCCGTTCCAGATGCCGCCTGCAAGGTCGGGCCGCAGTCGCTGGGCTTGAATGCGGTCGTCGACGCCGTTTCCGATGGTGGAGTACAGCAAATTGAAGTACCAGCCGTCGAATATGCCAACATCGCTTACTTGATGATTGATCGTCAGACGTGACCCGAGTATGCGGCTGGCGGTTGCGGGTGCTTGAGGCTGATTGAAGCTGATGACATTGCTTGTCCAGAACCACTGCTGCAGCCGGGCGGATGTGCCAAGCATCGGTGGAATGCCAATTCCGCCCATGCATTCGGCAGCACCTGGTGGGTCGCAGATGAACTGGTTCGTTCTCCCTTCCCGGCCGAAGAAGTTCCGTCTGAAATCGACCGCCGCGATGCCGTTGTTTTGCTCCGACGACGCACTGGGGAAAATGTGCGTGAACGGCGCAATCGCGGTCTGCCCTACGATGGCCTGATCGGTATAGGCATATTTGGTCGGCATAGTTACCACCCACTCGGATGCCCCGGCAACGGATGCAGCGGTGGAAAACTCGTTGAGCAATTGATCCTGCATGAACAACGCCGATACTGCATCGATCGCGCGTGACTGCGGGAACACCGAGGTGATCGCGACGCCCTCGTCGAATACCGTGGCTACTGCCGTATCTGCGCTGGTGCGCGCACTCGCCAAAGAGGGCGCTGGCGCAGCAGGTGCTGCGTGCTGCGCGATATCGCTGAACCTGTCGATGGCTTCGGCGTTGTAGGACATCATCGTGCCTGCCAGGACATCGACAATCGTTCCGCTGCCGAACAAACCGCCTTGCGGCGGGTCGATGTCGCGCTGTGCGTTGAAGCTCCAGTATGCGGTTGCCTCGGGTGCTGCGGTGGTCGGCAGCCAGGCAGCAATCACGCGGCTACAGTTGCTCGGTACGCTGCCGGAATGGGTGATGTCGGTAAGAGAAGTGCGTTCTCGATTGACGACTTCACCCATCTCGATCATCTCCAGATATCCCTCGCGCGTGCGATCCAGCGAGTCGGCTCCGGCGTCGTCGTTTCCCGAAACATAGGCATAGTTCATGAACGGCGCGTAGCGATAGCCGTTGCTCAGTTGTGGCAGGGTGACGTTGCCCTTGATCCGCGGCACCGTGCAGCTGTTGTCGTTTGTAACCAGATTGGCGGGGCTGCTGGTGCTGGTATCCGACAGCGAAAACAGCGCCGCCGTCCATACGTCGAACGGTGACAGATACACATGGAAGTCGAGTACTGCACGTGCGTTGCGACTCTCACGGAACCGCACCTTGACGGCCTTGCCGGCATCGGTCTTATTGACGACGGTGATCAGTGTCTGATTGCCGTCGTTGACCGTGTAATAGGGGTAGATCAGTACCTGGCCCGTTCCCAGAGGATTGAGATTCATCGCCTGCACGCCGGGCGTGACGCCAAGCCCGGTCAACAGGCAGGCGCCGATCGCCGTGGTTAATGAGCGTATTTTCATCGCGCGTATCCGGGAGAGTGAGGACGGCGCCCAGGCTACCCTCAAACGCGTTATTTTTTCCGAAGAAGCGCTGAATTGATGGGGATTCTTATGCGATAAGTCGGCGTCGATGCGGCTATAAAAGAAAAATGATCCTGTTTCGGAGTTTTTTGCGTGTTATATCTTTTTTAACGTGGATTTTTTCATCGCCAAGCGGCGCAATATGCGAAGAGTCGTAGGCTGTGGGAGAGGTGAGTCGCTTTGACGATGCCGTCGGGCATCGTCAGACGAACCGAACGCCCGGCGGCGACGTCGGGCCGGATAGCGCAGAGAACGTAGGGTGGGTGCAACTACCATTGTCAAATCTTCAAGAGTGGTGGGTTGCACCCACCCTACGCTCACCCGCCAGCCTTAGGTTGGGCGTTACTTCGCGATCAGCAACAACACCGATCGCCCCTGCAATCCATAACTCGTGCCCTCGCCGCCGATCCAGGCTTCGGACCCTGGTGCGACAACGGCATTCGGGCCTTCGTTCCAGGTCGCGGTGTCGGTAACGCGATACCAGTTCTTGCCGGCACCGGGCCAGGGCAGGGTGAAGTTCACGTTGCCGGACCATCCGTTGTAGGCGATGTAGAGGGCGCTGGCACTGTCGCCGAACTCGCTGCCGTCGATGCGCCAGGCGATGGCGTGATTTGAAGTGCTGTCGAAATACGCTGCATCGGCCTGTGCGCCATCGGGTTTGAACCAGCGCAGTTGTTCCATCACATTGCCGTTGTTGTCGACACCGGAATAGAAATTCGCCGGCCGCAGGCTGGGGTGTGCCTTGCGGAATTCGATCAGGCGCCGCGTATAGGTCTGGTGATCGGTGTCGGTGGTATCCAGCGTCCACAGCAACCAGTTGGCCGGAGAGTCGAGGTTGTAGACGTTGTTGTTGCCGAACTGCGTGCGCAGCATCTCATCGCCGCCGGTGATCATAGGCACGCCGGCGTTCAACATCATGAAGGCGAGGCCAGTGCGCGCGGCCTTGCGTTGATCGGCGCCGACACCACCCTGATCCCAGCTGATGTTGTTGTCCTCCCCACCGTCGGAGGGGCCATAGGGCCAGGGCTGGTTGTTCTGCTTCTCGTTGTAGGCATAGAGATCAGCCAGTGTGAAGCCATCATGCGCGACCATGAAGTTGACCGAGTGCCAGGGCTTGCGGCCATCGTCGCCATAAAGATCCGATGAGCCGGCAAAGCGTGTCGCCAGCAGGCCGGCGGTAACGACTTCAACGCCCATTCGGTTCTGCTTCTTGCGCAGGTCGTCGCGATACTTGCCGTTCCATTCCGCCCAGCCGGTGGGGAAATTGCCGACCTGATACGAATTGCCGCCGATTGCCCAGGGCTCGGCGATCAGATCGATGCCGGCGCCACCCGCGGCGGGGCGTGGTGGCAGTTCGTTGATGATGCGATTGAGCGCATTGCCGGCATCCATCTTGTCGAAGTTGAAGCAGCCGTGCTGGCAGGTATTGCCGAGTACCGATGCCAGATCAAAACGGAAGCCATCGACGCCCAAGATGTCGCGCCAATATGCCAGCGAGTCGACGATCAGGTTCTGCGCTGTGCTGTTGCGCGTGTTGTAGTTGCCGCCAACACCGGTATTGTCCCAGGAATGCTGGAAGTCGGCGGTCAACGAGTAATAGGTGGGATTATCCAGGCCACGGAACGACTGCACGTTGTAGACGGTGAGCCCGTCCGTGCCGCCCCAGGCGCCACCTTCGCCGGTGTGGTTGTAAACGACATCGATATAGACCTTGATGCCGGCATCGTGAAATGCCTTGACCATCGCCTTCCATTCGCGCGTCGGTCCGCCGGCAGTTTTGTCCGATGAATAACGTCGATCCGGGGCGAAGTAGTTCAGCGTCATGTAGCCCCAGTAGTTGTCGCCACTGTTCGAATTTGGATCGACATCATTGGTGTCGTTCTGAGTTTCCTGCACCGGCAGGAATTCCACCGCGGTGATGCCCATGCTGGCGAGATATGCCGCCTTCAACGCCGCACCGGCATAGGTACCGCGCTTGGCGACAGGCACGGCAGTGTCGCTCCTGGTCAGGCCGCGTACGTGCACTTCGTAGATCACATCGTCCTTCAGCGCGCGCGTGGGCTTGGTGCCGATACTGGAGGTGTTGGCGGCCAGCACCAGCCCTTTGGGCGCACAGGCGCCGCTGTCCTTGTTGCGATGCGTGGCGCCGCTGGCGTAGATGGTGCCATTGCCGCAAGTGGCGGTATTCGGGTCCTGACTCACTTCGATCGCATACGGATCGAGCAACAGTTTGTTCGGATTAAAGCGATTGCCGTTGGCGTCGATGTCGCTGATGAAGCCGGTGCCGCTGCCCTTGGTCCAGGTACTCAGGTATGGCCAGTTCGGACCCCAGGCGCGATAGCCGTAGTAGACCGTGCCAGTCACACCATAGGTATTGCGCAGTGTCGCGACCGATACTGTGGACGACCAGACGTTGGTGCTGGCGTTCTTGCTCAGCACATAGCGTGCGACTTGCTGCGCACCCGATGGCGTCTTGTAGATCCATACTTCGAGGCGGGTGGCGCGCGACGAATACACCTTGAAGGCGATGTTCGACTGTGTTGCGTCGTACTTCGCGCCGAGCGCCAGTGCGTTGATCGCGGCATGTGCATCGGGCGTGACCACCCAGGATGCGACGACGGCCAGGATCGCGGTCAGCAGAAAGCGAACAGCAGAATTCATGCATCGCATCGTATTCGCCCCTCCCAAGGGAAATGATTCGACAGGCCCCTTGGTGTTTTATTGCGCTGACTGTTGTAGCGCTTTCGGGGATGGGGCGGACTATAGGCCCAGCCATCGTCGAAAAAAGCCGATTTCGCGGCAGTGCATTCGTATTCATTGCCATGCTTCGGGAGCGCCATTGTGGAGCGGCGTCCCGCCGCGATGCTCTGACTCTGAA
>JANMUE010000494.1:0-2793 GCA_031391205.1 Lysobacterales bacterium
CGAGCCAGGACTGAACACGTGTGGCTGGAGGATCGGCCGATTGCCGTCATTACCTACGGCTATAGCGGAACCTCAACCACGCCTAACTCGACCGTCGTCAGTTATGTGGAGACTGATCATCTGGCTACGCCGCGATTGATCACCAATGCATCCCGACAGAAGCGGTGGAGCTGGGACAGTGCGCCGTATGGCGATACGTTGGCCAATGAGAATCCACAAGCCTTAGGCGTCTATGCCTACAACCTGCGCTTCCCGGGACAGTACTTCGATAAGGAAACCAATCATCACTACAACCACCATCGCGACTATGAGACAACGAGTGGAAGATATGTGCAAAGTGATCCGATTGGGCTGAATGGGCACATTAATACTTATCTGTATGTAGCTGGCAGTCCTGCTCGCTTTGCCGATCCGTCAGGTCTTTTGTTTGGTGTCGACGCCGGGGAATCCTACGGCGACTACGCGGCGCAATATTGGGCAAACTTGCACGTGCAAACTGGCAATCCGCTCTACGCAATTCCCGGAGTTTTTGCTGCCCTGTGGACACCATGCGTGAGCGACAGTACCTTTCTATCGCTGTTAGGACCAAGCGCAGGTGCACACGCGCTACCAGCGGCTGCGAGATTGTTGCCGAACGGAGTCAAAGGTTCGATTGGGGAAACGGCCTCGATAGTAAATAACTGGCTGCGAGGCAACACGCTGCTCGGCACGCAAGTCCGTATCCCTGGCATGACAACGATTGCTGACAGTGCGTGGCGCAGCGCAAACAGCGTTGGCTACTACATTGAATCCAAGTTTGGAACCTCGACCCTCACGGCAGCGCAGCGACTCGCTAGAGATGCTCTTGGCGACGCCTACCGCATCGAAAGGTGGGGCTACGACTGGGTAAGTCGTGTCGGAGCGGGATTAGGCGTCGGAGTCGGTGCAGGGGCGGCCGCCGCGTCCTGCACGTGCCGTTAGTCGCCTATCCAGAATGTCTTCTGAGCGGGATGCTGTACTTCGAGCGTTTGGAGATCGCCTTATTCCTTACTTGGAGCAGCAGGGATTCGTGCGGCGTCCAATGTCTCGCGACGATCAATCGAGCGCCGAGATACGAATAGCTTTTCCTTACGGCCAGTTCGAGCGCACCAAGGGAGAAGCTGTCGATCTCCTAGAAATTCAGTTGGATAAACATGGTGCTGCGAAATTCGTTCTTAACTTTGGTGTCGCTCCAAAAGAAGGCGTCACTCTTCCGTGGGGCCATTTTGATCAACAGACGGTCTCGATATCGGCCCTACCTAGCGCTTTTCGCTTGTATAGCCAACCAAGCTGGTTAAAGTGGTTTTCTCTCGGATGGTTTCCACGCGATGCGGGTGCGCGCGCGGACAAAGTCGTTACCCATGCGATTTCTCTGTATTCAGAAATCGAATCATGGTTCGCGACACGTTCGGTCGGGCCGCATCTCCGTCAATTTGGGTTTCCGCCCACGACAGCCGAAAAGGCAGCGAGAGCCGCGGTCCAATAGATACGCTTGGCAATTATTCAAACCCGCGCACGGGAAGCTCGATGGCGTGCGAATGCCGAAGACCATGAGCATCTACGATTGTCCAAACTGCAGCGAACGGACAGCCGGCATCCGAACGCGCTTTCGCATTGGACGAATGCGATGCGCCGCGTGTGGAGTAAATCTTCGTTGGTCGCGTTCTGCGCGATGGCTTCTGGCTATATTCGAACAAGCCGTGGTTTGGGGAGCTTTGGCGGCTGCATTTTATTGGGGCTCGATTGCGATTCTCTTTTGGATGGTCATCGTCGCAGCTTGTGCTCCGATACTTGCGCAAGCCTTCATGCCGCTGCGTTTCGAGCGTCGACCTTCACAGGGCGAGCCGCCCGCGCCAGCACAAAAAAAATTCGGCGTGCGCTCAACGCCCTGAATGAAGTTAGGAAAATACCCTACCATTGGACCCAAGCACTGCCTCCGGCTGTCGCACGATTGGCATCTCTTCGAGCTCCCACACACGCGGTGCCAGCGCGCTCGCACCGCATTGCTCATTCGCAAGATTGGCGCGGCATCGTTCAGGAACTGCTGCGCCAACACACTTTCGCACACTAAGAGTGCAGGCTCAATCGTTGCAGTTCTTCGAGTACTGCGTGCGCCTCGCGGGGCGACATGGCGTCCATGTCGAGCGATTGCAGACGTTCACGTACCGGGTCTGCATCCTCGACGTGTGCCGGGGCCGTCTGCGGCGTCGTAACGAACAGGTCTAGTTGCGGCCGAGTGCCGAGCGCCCGTTCCTCAAGTTGCGTTAGTAGCGAGCGTGCGCGCTCGATCACCGCGTTGGACACCCCAGCGAGTTGGGCCACCGCGAGCCCATAGCTCTGATTCGCGGGGCCGTCGCGCACTTCGTGCAGAAACACGACCTTTCCATTGACCTCGGCCGCCGCGACGTGAACATTCGCGATCTCAGGATGTTGCTCTGCCAGTTGAGTCAATTCGAAGTAGTGAGTCGCAAACAGCGTCATCGCGCAATTCTTCTCCACAAGCTCTCGTGCAATCGCGGCGGCGAGCGCCATGCCGTCGAACGTTGACGTGCCGCGGCCGATTTCGTCCATCAGCACCAGGCTGCGCTCGGTCGCTGCGTTCAGAATTGCAGCGGCTTCGGTCATCTCGACCATGAAGGTGGAGCGCCCGCGCGCCAGATCGTCGGCGGCGCCGATGCGGGTCTGGATGCTGTCGATCGGCCCGAGCGTTGCTGAACTGGCGGGAACGTAGCTGCCGGCGTAGGCGAGCAGCGTGATCAGCGCGATCGAGCGCAT
>JANMUE010000176.1:0-7327 GCA_031391205.1 Lysobacterales bacterium
TTGGAGATCGGAGCAAGAGCTTCGCGGCTCACGCCGCTCCTACATTTTATCAATCAACCCCGCGGCCACTGCCGCAGCCAGATCACCCGCATCATCGATATCCCGCATCAGCTCCGGCGCATCCAGCAATGCGATCGAATCGGCCGGCAGCGCACGCAGCACCGCACCCAGCCCGCGGTCAGCGTCGAGATGCGCAGCCTGAGCCAAAACCTTCGGCGAAACCACCGCAGGAATTCCCGGCTGGCGCTGATGTGCAGTGGCTGCGCATCCTGAGGCGGAGGTCGCTGCCATCCGCAACAGAAGTGACAGATGATCGGAAACCATCGCGGGCTGGTCACAACCCAGCACCAGGGTCCGCCCCGCATGCGAAGCCAGCTGTTGTGCAGCAAGACGCAGACTGCTGCCTAGGCCACGCGCCCAATCCGGATTGAATACGATTTCGGCATCAATATCCGCCAGCGCTGCTCGCATCTCCTGCCGGTATGCACCGAGCACGATCAGCAAACGCATTGGATTCGTTGCAGCGGCCATTCGTGCGGCGCGGTGCAGCAGCGTTTCGCCATCGCGTTTCAATAGTTGTTTGGGCTGTCCCAGGCGCCGGCTACCACCGGCCGCCAATACGATCGCCGCGTGCGTCGCGCTAGCGTCCATGCAGGAACGACTGCAGCTGCGCGGCGATCGACAGCGCGATGCTGTCGATACCGAATCCACCCAGATCCAGCCCGACCGGCGAGCGCAGTCGCGGCCCCAGCCTGGCCCGAGCAGACTCGGGCAATAGCTTGAACAAGTCATCGCGACGCTGCCGCGGGCCGAGTAATCCGATGAAAGCAATCTCGGTATGCGCTAGCGCCTGCAGCGCGCCGCGGTCGAGTTCGAAGTGGTGATGCATGACCAGGGCCGCATCGAACTGCCGCGTGTGCAGACGCCCGATCGCAGCCTCGGGTGATTCAGTAAGGGCGACATCGGCCAGCGCCAGGTTCGGCTGCCAGCGTTCACGGCGATCCACCGCGGTGATGAACCAGTCCAGCGCGCGCAGTTGCGGCATCAGCACCGGTGCCTCGGGACCGGCGCCCAGCATCAGCAACTGCACCGGACGCGCCAATGTCACCGCGCCTGCGGCAGCGATGACGGGGTGATCCTGTGGCACACGCGACAGACGCCAGGCCTTGGAGACTGCACCGATCTGCCACTCCAGACGCCCGTCCTCGTGCATGCGCATGGCGAGCGCACCGACGCCGTTACGCCACGCCTCGATCAGCTCGTCGCCACGCGCCAGGTGCTGCAGCGGCAGCAGCAGGATACGCAGCCGGCCACGACAGCCGATCGCCGATCCGGAGAACAGATCTTCATCCTCTCGGGTGTCGATATCGATAACGTCAAAGGCACCCGCCGCCGTCACCGCATCGGCGCGGCGACGCAGCTCGGGCTCCAGGCAGCCACCGCTGAGCCAGCCGATCTGGTGTGTGCCCGCGCCGAAATACACCATGGCACCGGCCTTCATATAGGTCGAGCCCTCGGTTTCCAGCACCAGCGCCAGCGTGGCAGAGCCTTCGTTGCGTATCGTACGCAGCGTGGCGTCGAGCACGGCGCGCATGCTGCCGGGCCGGGAGCCGTTGTTTTGAATATTGGACATCGGGCGATTGTTGGGCTGGGCGCGCCGCAATGCAAATGCCTGGCGTACTTGTGGGCCCGACCTGCGGTCGGACGCTTTGAGCCTGTGCATCGTCAGGAAAGAGCGTCCGACCACAGGTCGGACCCACACGGCCGTGCGAAGCGTCGAAAACCGCACGCAAGTCGTCACGACAAACGAGTAAACTCTTTCGGTCCCGTCAATCCGAGGTGCGCCATGAAGCTACGCGTTAACGGAACCGATCATGAAGTGGATGCCTCTGGCGATATGCCCCTGCTCTGGGTGCTGCGTGATCTGATAGGCCTGACTGGTACCAAGTTCGGCTGCGGCATCGCGCAATGCGGGGCCTGCACCGTGCATCTGGATGGGGCGCCGCTGCGCGCCTGCGTCACGCCGGCCAGCGCTGCAGAAGGCCGATCGGTCACCACGATAGAAGGGCTGTCGAAGGATGGCAGCCATCCGGTGCAACGTGCCTGGGCCGAGCTTGATGTGGTGCAATGTGGCTATTGCCAGTCCGGGCAGATCATGTCGGCGGTGGCGCTGCTGGCAGCCAAACCCGATCCCGACGATGCCGATATCGATGCCGCGCTCGCTGGCAATATCTGCCGCTGCGGTTCCTATCAGCGCGTACGTGCGGCGGTGCATAAAGCGGCCGATCTCGCCAAGTCCTGATTCGACCCGTGCGCGTTTTGGCGCGCACTGCAGTTCTGCGGAGGTGCATCGTGAAACCTGAAACCATTTCCTCGCGTCGCGATTTTCTGAAGACCACGGCACTGGCCGGTGGCGGCCTGGTGATCGCCTTTGTCGTGCCCTCGGCCAATCGCTTTGCATTCGCACAGGCCGCAGAAACACCGGACATGGCATTCGTGCCGAATGCGTTTCTGCGCATCGCCGCCGATGACTCGGTCACCGTGCTGATGGCGCATTCGGAAATGGGGCAGGGCATCTGGACCGCGTTGCCGATGCTGATCGCCGAAGAACTCGATGCCGACTGGGGCAGGCTGCGCGTGGAGCACGCACCCGCTGCGCCTGCGTATGCGCACGCCGCATTCGGCATGCAGATGACCGGCGGATCGTCATCCACCTCCTCGGAATTCGATCGCTACCGCCAGGCCGGCGCGATGGCGCGGGCACTGCTGGTGCAGGCCGCGGCGACACGGTTGGGCGTTGCGGTCGCCGACTGTCGCACCGAGAACGGCAAGGTGATCGCCGATGATAAAAGCCTGCGCTATGGCGAGCTGGTCGACGATGCCGCCAAGCTCAAGGCACCGGTCAACGTGGCGTTGAAAGATCCCAAGGACTGGAAGCTGATCGGCAAAGGAAGCAAGCGCCTGGATTCGCCAGAGAAGATCACCGGCCGCGCCGAGTTCGGCATGGACGTGCGCTTCGACGGACTGTTGACTGCGGTGGTGCTGCGCGCGCCGGTGTTCGGCGGCAGCGTCAAGTCGGTGAACGACACTGCCGCGAAAGCAGTGGCCGGCGTACGCCAGGTGCTGCAGGTGCCTAGCGGCGTAGCGGTCGTCGCGGATCACTACTGGGCAGCCAAGCTCGGCCGTGATGCGCTGGTCGTGGAATGGGACCTGGGCCCGAATGCGGCATTGGATACCGAAACGCTGCGCAGCGATTTCCGAGCGCTTGCCCAGACCGATGGCGCAAAGGCGGCCGTCGCCGGCGATACCGCCAAGGCGCTGGCCGAAGCCGGCAAGGTCATCGAAGCCGAGTACGTGGTGCCCTATCTTGCGCACGCGCCGATGGAACCGCTGAACTGCACGGTGAAGATCGGCACCGACAGCTGCGAGATCTGGACCGGCACCCAGTTCCAGACCATGGACCAGATGGCGGCTGCGCAGATCACCGGGCTCAAGCCCGAGCAAGTCACCATCCACACCACGTTCCTCGGTGGTGGCTTCGGCCGGCGCGCGACGCCGGTGTCGGATTTCGTCACCGAAGCGGTGCATGTGGCCAAGGCCGCAGCGGCGCCGGTGAAGACGGTGTGGAGCCGCGAAGACGATGTGCGCGGAGGCTACTACCGTCCGATGTTTCTGCACCGAGCGCGCATCGCACTGGACGATCAGGGACTGCCGCAGGCCTGGGATCATTGCGTGGTCGGCCAGTCCATCGTCGCCGGCACACCGTTCGAGCCGATGATGATCAAGGACGGCGTCGATGCGACTTCGGTCGAGGGCATCGCCGATTCGCCGTACATGAAGGCGATCACCAACCACCACGTGCATCTGCATTCGCCGCGCACCGGCATCCCGGTGCTGTGGTGGCGTTCGGTCGGCCACAGCCACACGGCGTTCGTGATGGAAAGTCTTATCGACGAACTGGCATTGAGCGCCGGCAAGAATCCGCTGGAATACCGGCGCCTGCTGCTCAAGGATCATCCGCGCCATCTGGGTGTGCTCAATCTCGCCGCCGAAAAAATCGGTTGGGATACCACCCAGCTACTGGTCGGGCGTGCGCGCGGCATCGCGGTGCACGAGTCCTTCGGCAGCTTCGTCGCGCAGATTGCCGAAGTATCGCTGGATCAGGGCCGGATACGCGTGCATCGCGTGGTCTGCGCCGTCGACTGCGGCATCGCCGTTAATCCCGATGGCGTGGTGGCGCAGTTGGAATCGGGTATCGCGTTCGGACTCGGTGCCGCACTGCACAGTGCCGTCAGCTTCAAGGACGGGCGCGTGCAGCAGTCCAACTTCCATGACTACCAGGTGCTGCGCATTCATGAGATGCCCTTGATTGAAGCGCATATCGTGCCCAGCACCGAACGCCCCACCGGCGTCGGCGAGCCCGGCACACCGCCGATTGCACCTGCAGTCGCCAATGCGATCGCTGCGCTGAGCGGACAACGTCTGCGCGAATTGCCGCTGCGCCCCACCACTGCTTAATGCGGAGAACGCCATGCGCCATCGCCTGCTGCTGAGCCTTGCCTTGCTGCTGACACTCGCCGGCTGCGGCCCATCCAGCGAGCAGAAGGCCGCGGGCGTCGAAGCCTTCGCCACGGTGCAGGAAGTGTTCCAGCACCCGCGCTGCCGCAACTGTCATATCCCCGGCGATGCGCCGCTGCAGTTCGATGCCGGCAGCGTGCACGAGATGAACGTACAGCGCGGCCCCGAAGGCAAGGGCGCCGCCGGACTGCCCTGTACCACCTGCCACGGCGATCACAACGCGCCCGACAGCTACGGCCCGAATGCGCCGCCGGGCGCGCCGCACTGGCAGCTGCCACCGCCGAACCAGAAAATGGCGTGGATCAATCAGCCGGCCGCAGTAGTCTGCGCGATGATCAAGGACCCGGCGCAGAATGGCGGCAAGGACATGGCCGCGCTGTTCAAGCACATCAGTGAGGACAAGCTCGTGCTCTGGGGCTGGGCGCCAGGCGCCAGTCGTGCACCGGTGTCTATCCCGCATGCCAAGTTTGTTGCCGCGTTCAAGACCTGGATGGATGCCGAAGGGCCGTGTCCCTTGTAGGCGCGGGTCTTGTACCCGTGCGCTTCTGATTTCGCTTCGATTGCCGAATATCAAGAGCGAGCGGGTCAGGCCCCGCTCCTAAAAACTGCAGGGGCGACCGCCCTATTTCTCTGTCCGCTCCGCGTCCAACGGCCAATCCGCCGGCGGCTGCTCGGAAATGCCGGCGTCGCGCAGCATCTGCCTGCTGGCGGCCAGCTCGCCCAGTTCAACCCAGTCGCGGACAAATGGCAGCGACCTGGCTTCAAGCTCGCGGTTCCACCCATCGTCTTCCTCAGGCTCGAATTTCGCCCAAAGCTGCGTGTGCTGTTTTTGCAGCCATTTCAACTGGCGAATACGCGCGTCCACCGCTTCGGTTTCCTGTGGACTGTCAGCGAGCTTCTTCAACGATGCGTTCGCGATCATCAGGTCCAGATAATTCTCCGCGTCCGCCGCCATTCGCCTGGAAAAACTGCGGCAATCGGCACGCACCTGGTCAAAGGCCTGCTCGTTGCATACCCTGGTGAACCGGCTGTAGGCGGGGAGATGGGCCGTTGGGCCATAGATCATGGCGAGCATGAACGCATAAGTTTCCGGGCTCATGTCGACGACTTCATCCATTTCCGGCATGCCGTCGGCCTGCACCTGTTTGACTACCCGCGCATGAATGCTGCGCAGTACTGGGTGCATGAGCGACCGATACCGCGGTGCCTGGGCGGCACGATGAATCAGCGCAGCAGCACGTTCGGGTGCATCGAGGTATTCGGGCTGGCTGAGCAGCACCAGGGCGAAGTATCCGTTTTCGGCTGTCGCCGCTTGCAATTGATCGAGCTTCAGCGCACGTTCCGGCGTGTCTGCGGCATAGTCCGCGTCTATCTGCAGATGCAGCGCCAGTACCTGAGGATCGGTCTCCAGGCCGCGTGCATGTTCCAGCAGACGCTCTGCGGTCGCCTTGATCTGGTATTTGCTTTGCTCGTCGCCGGTACGTTCGAACATCTGCCAAAGGGCATTGGCCAGTACCAGATCGGACAAGCCATCTCCGTTGGTCTCGGCGACGCGCAGCAACTGGGCCTGCATCCTGGCATCGAGCTCCGCGTCGACATCCTCGGCCGACGCCGCGAAGCTGGCAGCAACGAGCAGAGCAATCAGCAAGGTACGCAAACAAATTTCTCCAGTTAAACCGAAGCCCGGACATCGATTTTACAGTATTGAAAAACGATGAAATCCGATACTGACAGCTGTCAGCCATCGCGACCGGGACCTCGAGATTCGAGAATGGTGGGTTGTCACCCATTCCACGCAATGTAACCGTTCCAACTCCGCACCCGGCTCGGTTACGATGCCACCGACCGATACGAGGGTGCGACGATGGATGCAATGAAGCTGCTGCACTCGATTCCGCTGTTCGAGGGATTGGGCGAAGATGACCTGAGCGCTCTGGCGCAGACGCTGGAACGGCGCACCTTCAAGGCCGGTTCGATGATCTTCGCGCAGGGCGACAACGGCAGCGCGATGTATATCGTCGACAGCGGCGATGTGAACATCCATCTGCCGGGCGAAGCATCGCGGCGGATATCGCTGAAAGACATCGCCCGCGGTGAGTATTTCGGCGAGCTCGCGCTGTTCGATGAGAAACCACGCAGCGCCAGCGCACTGGCGACCACGGATGCGGTGCTGTTCGAACTGCAACGCTCGACATTGGCGAGCTATCTCGAACGCCGGCCGGCTGCGGCCATGGCCATTCTGCGTACGATGAGCGAGCGCCTGCGCGAAACCAACACCATGCTGTCGGCACGCGCGGCCAAGAACGTCGACGAGGAATTCGACAAGAATCTGTCCTGGAGCGATCGCCTCGCCGACAGCGTCGCGTCGCTGAACGGCAGCTGGAAATTCATCCTGTTCCTGATTCTGCTGACTGCAGTCTGGTGCGTGATCAATACGCCGTGGATTCTGCACAGGGCACCGCTGGATCCGTATCCGTTCCAGCTGTTCAATCTGGCGCTAGCCATCCTGGTCGGACTGCAGGGCCCGCTGATCGTGATGAGCCAGAATCGGCAATCACTGAAGGACCGTGCCCGCGCCGACACCGACTTCAAGGTCAATTTGAAGAACGAGGTAAACATCGAAACTCTGCTGCGCGAACTCAGCGAATTTCGTGCCGAAGCCAAGGAGCACAGCGACGCGGTTCGCCGCGATACGCCCGAAATGCTGTTATAGGCGCGGGGCCCGACCCGCGCGCTTTTAAACCCTGAC
>JANMUE010000542.1:0-3133 GCA_031391205.1 Lysobacterales bacterium
TTCCAGGCCAATCGACAGGCGCACCAGGTTGAGCGGCACGCTGGCGCTGTCCGACAGGGATTTCCACTCGCGCACACCGGCGACCGGAAACACCAGCGACTCATAACCACCCCAGGACGCGGCGATCAGGAATCGTCGCAGTGCATTGGTGAATCGATCAACTCCGGCAATGTCGACGACATCAAGCTCAATCGACAACAGTCCGTTGGCGTGATGCAACTGCGCCGCCGTAAGCCGCCACTGCGGATGCGCCGCATGCTGTGGGTAATGTACGCGCCGCACCCGCGGATGTGACTCGACGAATTGCAGCACCAGCGCCGTGGTCTCGGCGATCTGGCGCATGCGCGCGGGCAATGTACGCAGACCGCGCAGCAGCAGCCAGGCATCATGCGGCGACAGAATCGCCCCCAGCGTCATGTAAGGCCCCTGGAATACCTGCCGCATCAGCGCTTCGCTTCCGATCAGACAGCCGGCCATCACATCGCTGTGGCCATTGAGGTATTTGGTGGCCGAATGCGCGACCACATCGATGCCCAGTGCCAGCGGCTGCTGCCCCAGCGGCGTGGCGTAGCTGTTGTCGAGTAAAGTGCGGATGCCGCGCGCCTTGGCCAACACGCAGATCGCCGCCAGATCCTGCTGCTCGAAGGTCAGAGAGTTAGGGCTCTCCAGCACGATCAGGCGTGTCGCAGAGGTTATTGCGGCTTCGACATCAGCAGGATCACGGGCATCGATGAAGCGCGTTCGTACGCCGAAGCGCGGCAGCAGTTTACGCAGCAGCATGCCAGTCCAGGCATAGGGCTTGTCGACGCAGAGCACCTCATCCCCCGCCGATACCAGCGTCATCACACCGGCCGCAACCGCAGCCGCACCCGAACCGAACATCAGGCAGGACTCGCCTCCCTCAAGTGCAGCGAGTTTTTTCGCGACGATTTCAACGGTCGGGTTCAAACCCCGGGTGTAGGCGTGTTCCGAGAACTCGTCCTGCAATCGGCGCCGCATCGTCGCGACATCGGGATGCGCGAAAATCGCGCTCTGCACGATCGGCGGGATCACCGCATCGAAGTAGCGATCGCGTTCCTCGCCGAGGTGGTTGAGGATGTAGGAAAGGTCCATGGGAATCCTTGGCGGATATTTGTGACGTCGCTTCCGTGGGAGCGGCCTCCGGCCGCGAACTCTAAGGAATACTGCACATTCGCGGCCAGAGGCCGCTCCCACATTTTGCTACTCCCGCGCCAATCGCTCACGCATCAATTCCACCACCGGTGCATGCAGTTCAGGATCTTCCAGTGCCAGATGCACGGTGGCCTGCACCATGCCAAGACGATTGCCGCAGTCAAAACGCCGTCCCTGAAATCGATACGCCAGCACCGGCTTGTTCTGCAACAGCGAGGCGATAGCGTCGGTGAGCTGGATCTCACCGCCGGCGCCTACGCGCGTGGTTTCCAGGTGCGAGAAGATGCTGCCATCCAGCACGTAGCGTCCGACGACCGCCAATGTCGAGGGTGCCGCCGCCGGTTTGGGCTTTTCAACCACACCGTGAACACGGGAGAGCCGCTCGTCGATCGCCTCCGCAGAGACGATGCCATAGCGATTGGTGTGCGCCCGCGGCACGTCCTCAACCGCAATCACACTGGCATGCTCACGCTCAGCGATCTCGATCATCTGCCGCAATGCGCCATGACCGCGATTCCAGATCATGTCGTCGACCAGCATCACCGCGAACGGCTGATTGCCGACCACCGGCTTGGCGCAGAGTACGGCATGACCCAGGCCGAGCGCTTCGGGCTGGGTAACGAAGATCGCGCGCACGCCTTCGGGCAGAATGTCGCGGATCAGCGACAGCAATTCATGCTTGCCTGCGGCCTCGAGTTTGTTTTCGAGCTCGTAGGCCTTGTCGAAATAATCGGCAATCGCGTGCTTGTAGCGGTTGGTCACAAACACCAAAGTATCGCAGCCGGCATCCAGTGCTTCGTCGACCGCATACTGCACCAGCGGACGATCGATCAGCGGCAGCATTTCTTTGGGCAAGACCTTGGTGGCCGGAAGAAAACGCGTGCCTAAACCGGCAACGGGAAAAACAACAGTGCGAATGCGCATAGGGTGATTCGGTGGTGTCGCCCGGAAGCGGGCCAGTCGCGCATTCTATCGGGTATGCGTTACATCGATGTGGGTGACGTTGTCGGAGCGGCCTGTGGGTCCGACCTGCGGTCGGACGCTGTTCGCTTCAACGCCCAGTCTGCACGATCGTCCGCGCGCAGCGCGGACTCACATGACCGACCCACGCTACCGCTTCAACGCGCCCTCGACCAGCCCATGCTGCATCGCCATGCGCGCCAGCGCCACGTCGTTCTCCACACCGAGCTTGGCGAAGGCATTGTATTTGTGTGAAGCCACGGTCTTGGCTGATACATGCAGACGGCCGCCAATTGCACCCATGTCCTCGCCCTGCACAATGCCGATCACGATCTCGGTCTCGCGCTTGGTGAGCGAATCGAATGGCGATTGGGTTTTGCCGGTTACTGCATCCAGCGCCATGGCCTGCGCCACATGCTGGCTGATGTGCTTGCCGCCTGCTGCGACAATGCGGATTGCCTGCACGAGTTCTTCAAGCGGACAGGCCTTGGTGACAAACCCACTGGCCCCGACTTCCAGGAACTTGCGCGGAAACGGCGAGTCCTCCAGCGCGGTGACAGCGATCAGCTTGGATCCCGGGCTCTGGTGCAGGATTCGCGTCGCCGCTTCCAATCCGGTGATACCCGGCAGATTGACGTCCATCAGGATCACGTCGGGCTTCAGCACCTTCGCGAGCTTGACCCCCTCCTCACCGGTCGCCGCCTCACCGACGACATTGAGATCGCCATGCTTGGACAGGGCGCTACGAAACGCAGTTCGAATCATCGCATGATCGTCAACGATCAGAAGCTTGATCACTGGTTTTCCCCCAACAGGCTGACGACATGGATAGCCAATCTTCGCGCCGATAGCAAGCCCCAGGCACGCGACCACGGCCACGATCACCCCATACTTGGCGCCTTGGCCGTTTGCAGCCTACAATTGACAGCTGACTTGGATCTTTATGCTTTTTGCTGGAATCCAAGTCGATATTCGGATCGCAGGCTGGCGGTGAGCGCAG
>JANMUE010000563.1:0-8596 GCA_031391205.1 Lysobacterales bacterium
GGATCGAGCCACATGGCATTCGTGTCGAGTAGCGCCAGCTTTTGTAGAGCGGGGCTTGCTCCGCTGCTCTGGCTCTGGCTTTGATCCCAAACTCACGAGCAAAGCAGCGGAGCAAGCCCCGCTCTACATAATCAACGGCTAAAGCAGCGGAGCAAGCCCCGCTCTACGACAATCAGAGCACGTAGACGAACAGGAACAATCCCAGCCACACCACGTCGACGAAGTGCCAGTACCAGGCGATCGCTTCGAAGCCGAAATGCTGGTCACGGGTGAAGTGTCCCTTGGCGCAGCGGAACCAGGCAACGATCAACATGATGGTGCCCAGCGTCACATGCATACCGTGGAAACCGGTCAGCATGAAGAAGGTGCTGCCGTAAATGCCCGAGCCCAATGTCAGGCCCAGCTCATGATAGGCATGTGCGTATTCGACGGCCTGGAAATACAGAAACGCGGAACCGAGCAGAATGGTGGCACCCAGCCAGACCAGCAAGGCACCACGCTGACCCGCACGCAGCGCGTGATGGGCGATGGTGATGGTAACGCCCGACGACAACAGCAGCAGCGTGTTGACCAGCGGCAGGCCCCAAGGCCCGATCGTGCTGAAACCGCCGCCCACCTGGCCCGGACCATTGGTCGGCCACGCCGCGCTGTAGCTGCTCCAGACGAACTCATTGGTCAGCGCACCGTCACCTGCACCACCCAACCACGGCACGGAAAAATTGCGTGCGTAGAACAACGCACCGAAGAACGCAGCAAAGAACATGACTTCGGAGAAGATGAACCAGATCATACCCATGCGGAAGCTGATATCGACCTGGCGGTTGTAGAACCCCTTGATCGATTCGCGGATCACGTCGCCGAACCAGCCGAACAGCATCGCCACCATGGACGCGAGGCCGATCAGCAGAATCCAGCCGCCGCCTGCGGTGTGATTGACGGTGAATGTAGCGCCGAGCATCGTGGTGAACAGGCCGAGCGTGGCGATGATGGGCCAACGGCTGCCGTGCGGCACGTAGTAGAGATTTACGTCGTGGCTGGTTTCGTGATGTGCCATGGAATTCCCCGAACTAGATCTGGTGAGGCGTAGCGACTGCGACTGGCGCAGAAGCGGTGGGTATCGAATCAACGCGCAGCGGGTTGAACACGTAGCGGAAGGTGATGGTGTTGACGTCCTTCGGCAACTGATCGTCGAGCATGAAACGCACCGGCATCTGCCGCGATTCGCCGGCATTGAGGTGCTGTTCGGTGAAGCAGAAACATTCGGTCTTGACCAGATTCACTGAGGCTTTGGTGGGCGCGACACCGAAGGTCGCCTGCCCCGACATGCCCAGCGCACCGTGGTTGGTGGCAGTGAACACCACCTCGTTCATTTCGCAGGGATGCACTCGCACAATCTTCTTCTGACTGTCGAGCCGCCACGGCAGGTCGGCGTGGATGCTGGTGTCGAACTCGACGGTCACCAGTCGGGTGCGATCCACGCCAGTGCAGGCAACCGGAGACGCCGAAGCTTCCTGCAACGGCTTGATGCCGAGAATCTTCTCGCACAGCACATCGTAGAAAGGCACCAGAGCGAACCCGAAGCCGAACGACGCCAGCGTCGCAGCCAGAGCCCAGCGCAGCGTGCGGCTATTACGGCGACGCATTTCTTCGGTTCTGGGCAGGGCTGCGCTCATGCTCTGAGCACCCCACCCAGCCAGAACAGTACATACACACTCACCGCTGCCAATGTAACGAACAGCGCCGTGCGCCGCGCGCGGGCGCGACGTTGGGCAAGTTCAATGGTGGCTGGATCGTTGGACATGAGGGCTGGATCGATCAATGCGTGACGTCGCCGTGCGCGAGCTTGGTATCGTCGATGACCGGCGGCACGGTGAAGCTGTGGTATGGCGCCGGCGAAGACAGCGTCCACTCCAGACCATGCGCGCCTTCCCAGACTTCAGCAGTCGCCTTGGTGCCGCGCTTGCGCACGCAGACGTCATACACGATCCAGGCGAACAGCAGCTGGGTGAGGCCGAAACCGAAACCGCCGATCGACGACCACAGATTGAAGTCGGCAAATACCACGTTGTAATCCGGAATACGGCGCGGCATGCCGGCGAGCCCAAGGAAATGCTGCGGGAAGAACAGCAGGTTGACGAAGATCGTCGACAACCAGAAATGCCATTTGCCGAGCGTCTCGTTGTAGTGGCGACCGGTCCATTTGGGCAGCCAGAAATACACCGCGCCCATGATCGAAAAGATCGCGCCGGTCACCAGCACATAGTGGAAATGCGCGACCACGAAATAGGTATCGTGGTACTGGAAATCCGCCGGCACGATGGCGAGCATCAGACCCGAGAAGCCGCCGATGGTGAACATGATGACGAAGCCGACCGCGAACAGCATCGGCGTCTCAAAGCTCATCGAGCCTTCCCACATGGTGAACACCCAGTTGAACACTTTGATGCCGGTCGGGATGGCGATCAGCATAGTCGCGTACATGAAGAAGAGTTCGCCACCCAGTGGCATGCCCACGGTGAACATGTGGTGCGCCCAGACGATGAACGACAGGAATGCGATCGACGCGAT
Organism: Lysobacterales bacterium; assembly: GCA_031391205.1. GTDB lineage: Bacteria > Pseudomonadota > Gammaproteobacteria > Xanthomonadales > Ahniellaceae > 0-14-3-00-62-12. The sequence goes on from JANMUE010000563.1 coordinate 2,569, forward strand.
GGCGTAGACCATGGCCTGATAACCGAACAGTTCCTTGCGCGCGAACGTGGGGATGATCTCCGACACAATGCCGAACGCCGGCAGGATCATGATGTAGACCTCGGGGTGACCGAAGAACCAGAAAATATGCTGGAACATCACCGGATCGCCACCACCGGCCGCATTGAAGAAGCTGGTACCGAAGAATTTGTCGGTCAGCAGCATGGTGACCGCACCGGCGAGCACCGGCATCACTGCGATCAGCAGAAATGCCGTGATCAGCCACGACCATACGAACACCGGCATCTTCAGCAGATCCATGCCGGGCGCACGCATGTTGAGGATGGTGGCAATGACGTTGATCGCGCCCATGATCGAGCTGATGCCCATCATATGCACCGCGAAGATCGTGAAGGCGACATTGTCGCCGCCCTGGATCGACAGCGGCGGATACAGCGTCCAGCCGCCGGCCGGGCCACCGCCACCGATACCGAAGAAAACGTACAGTGCCAGCGGCAGCAGCAGCAGCGTGAAAGCGAACGGCAGGATCCAGAACGACCAGTTGTTCATGCGCGGCAACGCCATGTCCGGTGCGCCGACCATCAGCGGCACCATCCAGTTGGCCAAACCGACGAAGGCCGGCATGACCGCGCCGAAGATCATCACCAGCGCATGCATGGTGGTCATCTGGTTGAACACTTCCGGATGCACGATCTGCAGGCCGGGCTGGAACAATTCCGCGCGGATCACCAGCGCCATGGCGCCGCCGATGAAGAACATGATCAGCGAGAACACCAGGTACATCGTACCGATGTCCTTGTGATTGGTTGCATATAGCCAGCGGTTGATGAAGCCCTGCGGCTTGTGATCATGATCATCATGGTGACCGGCGTCTTGGTGACCGGCGGCGTGCGTATCGTGCGTGGCGTTAGCGTATGCCATGACGTTTCCCTTATTTCAAATTGCTGGCGGCGACCGGGGACGGAGCAGTCCCGGTGGCGGCGATCTGGGCGGCATCCGGGCCGCTGGCGGCCTGTTGCGCGGCCAACCACTGGCCGAACTCGGCCTTGGGCTTGACCTCGACGACAATCGGCATGAAGCCATGGTCCTTGCCGCAAAGTTCAGCGCACTGGCCGCGGTAGATGCCGGGCTGGGACACGCGGGTCCAGGCGTCGTTGATGATTCCGGGGACGGCATCCTGCTTCCAGCCGAGCTCAGGCACCCACCAAGCGTGGATGACGTCTTCTGCAGTGATGACGAAGCGCACCTTGGTGTCGGCCGGGATCACCAGCGGACGATCGACGTCAAGCAGATAGTTCTCAACACTGTGTGGATCAATGCCCGAGCCGATATGGCGCGCATAGTCACTGTCGCGCTTGAGCGAGCTCATGAAATTGATGTCGGTGCCTACGTATTCGTAGCGCCATTTCCACTGATAACCGGTGACCTTGATGGTCAGTTCGGATTCACTGGTATCGGCAGACCTCAGCATCACCTTGGTTGCCGGCCAGGCCATGCCGATCAGGATCAGCGTCGGCACCACGGTCAGCACCACTTCGACTGCGGTATTGTGGCTCCATTTCGCCGCGACCGCGCCCTTGGATTTGCGGAACTTCCACATCGCGACGAACATCATGCCAAACACGATGGCGCCGATCGCACAGCAGATCAGGAAGGCGATCATGTGCAGGTCGTAGGCCGATTGACTGGTCTGGGTAACGCCCTTGCCCATGTTCAGCTGCCAGCGATGGGGGGGTTCCGCCCACGCCGCCAAACTGGTGGTCAGCGCCAACAGCGCCAGTCCAGCACGAGTAAGCCACATCTTGGTCTGCATCATTGTTTTCTTCCCGTTCCGGTCGTGCCGGGGCCAACTTTGAGTTCTTCCAGCGCCCGCCGCATCGTAACGGCGAGCTCATTATCATTCTTGATCAGCCAGAAAAGCGCCGAATTCCAATGCCTTGCCGTGCGCTCACGGCAACAACCGAGCAGCGCTGTCGCCGCGGTCCCGCGCTCGCTAGCCCCAATCTACACATGCGGGATGAAAGCGTCGTGTTTCCTTCTGAATGACCCTGGTTCTCGCGTCGCACGGTGATGCAATCCGGGCGCCAACTCGGTCCAGTCGCCTGTCAAGCGGGGCATGATACCGGCCCGGACCTCAGGGCGGCAACCAATCCGAGCAAAGCCACTGCGTTCAAACAACCGCCCTTATGCGGCCGCTACGGCGCCACTACACTCTGCGCCCCACCGCACGACTGCGGGCGCAGCCTGCTTATCATGAACCCTGAAGCCACCGCGATCCTTTCCGATCTCGTCAACGCACCCGCTAACCCTGAGTTTGCTGCCATCACCGCGCTCTATCGACGCGACGAAGGCGAATTGCTGGATGAACTGCTGGAGCGCGCCCGGCTGCCTGCGGATGAGCAGGAAGCCGTCCAGCAGAAGGCAGTGGAACTGGTGGAGCGCGTGCGCGCCAAGTCCGGGCAGCAGACCGCAGTCGAAAGTTTCATGCGTCAGTACGACCTGTCCAGTGAAGAAGGCGTGCTGCTGATGTGTGTCGCCGAGGCCCTGCTGCGCATCCCCGATGCCGACACCGCAGACAAACTGATCCGCGACAAACTCGGCGAAGCCAACTGGGATGCCCATGTGGGCAAGAGCGACTCGCTGTTCGTCAATGCCTCGACCTGGGGCCTGATGCTGACGGGGAAGATCATCGATCTGGCGACCGAAACGCGCACCAATTTCGTCGGCGCGCTGCGGCGACTGGTGGCGCGCAGCGGCGAACCGGTGGTGCGTCTGGCCGTGCGTCAGGCGATGCGCATCATGGGCCATCAGTTCGTCATGGGGCGCACGATCAACGAGGCGCTGGACCGTTCGGTCAGCAAGGACAGCCGCGCCTACCGTCATTCCTTCGACATGCTGGGCGAAGGCGCGCTGACCACGCCCGATGCCGAGCGCTATCTGCGCGCCTACGAAGATGCAATTCGCCGTATCGGCGCGCGCGGCCCCTATGCCAACGTCATCGATGCACCGTCGATCTCGGTAAAGCTTTCAGCACTGCATCCGCGCTACGAAATCGGCAAGCGTGGCCGCGTGCTGTCGGAACTCGTGCCCAAACTGTTGAAGCTGGCGCAGCTCGCCAAGCAGCAAGGCATCGCATTGACAGTCGATGCCGAAGAATCCGAACGCCTTGAGCTGTCGCTGGAGCTGCTGCGCCGCGTCTTCCACGATCCGTCACTGGAAGGTTGGAATGGCTTCGGCCTTGCAGTACAGGCCTATCAGAAGCGCGCGCTGGCGGTGATCGACTGGCTCGCCGCCGAAGCGAAGAAATCCAACCGCCGCTGGTGTGTGCGCCTGGTCAAAGGCGCCTACTGGGATTCGGAAATCAAGCGCGCGCAGATGGACGGGCATGTGGGCTACCCGGTGTTCACGCGCAAGCCCAACACCGATGTGTCCTACCTGGCCTGCGCCAAGCGCCTGTTCGCGCACGGCGACGCGTTCTATCCGCAGTTCGCCACGCACAATGCACAGACCATCGCCGCCATTCATCACTACGCGGCCGGGCGCGCGTTCGAGTTCCAGCGCCTGCATGGCATGGGCACCGATCTGTATGCCGAGGTTGTCGGCGCGCACAATCTCAACGTGCCCTGCCGCGTCTATGCACCGGTGGGCACGCATGAGGATCTGCTGCCCTATCTGGTGCGCCGTCTGCTGGAAAACGGTGCGAATACCAGCTTCGTCAATCGTATCGTCGACGCCAGCCTGCCGGCGCGCGATCTGGTCGCCGATCCGGTCGCGATAGTCAGCGCCTTCGCCAGCAAACCACATCCAAAAATCCCGCAACCCGTCGCCCTGTATGGCGATCACCGGAAGAATTCCATGGGCATCAATCTCGCCGACGAAAACGAACTGCGCCAGCTCGCCGAACGCGTCAACGCCGCGATCAAACCCTGGCGTGCAGCACCGCTGATTCCGGGCTACAGCAGCACGCGCGCGGCAATCGTGGTCAATGATCCGGCAGATCGGCGCCGTGTCGTCGGCGAATGGGTTCCCACCGATGCCGCGGGCGTAACGCGCGCCCTCGACAACGCCGTTGCCGCACAGCCGGCCTGGGATGCAATCCCCGCTGCAGCCCGCGCCAGTATCATCGAACACGCCGGCGATCTGCTCGAAGCCCGCATGCCCGACTACATCGCTATGTGCACGCGCGAAGCCGGCAAGACGATCTACGACGGCATCGCCGAGGTGCGCGAAGCGGTCGACTTCTGTCGCTATTACGCTGCGCAGACGCGCAAGCTGATGAGCACGCCCGAGATCCTGCCCGGCCCGACCGGGGAATCGAATCAACTGTCGCTTCATGGCCGCGGCGTGTTCGTCTGCATCAGTCCGTGGAATTTCCCGCTGGCGATCTTCATGGGCCAGGTGGTCGCGGCGCTGGTGACCGGCAATAGCGTTATCGCCAAGCCGGCGGAACAGACCAACCTGATCGCGCACGCCGCGGTGAAGCTGCTGCACGAAGCCGGCGTGCCCGAATCCGTGCTGCAACTGGTGCCGGGCACGGGTGCCGAAGTCGGCTCGCTGCTGACCCAGGACCCACGCGTGGTCGGCGTCGCGTTTACCGGATCGACCGAGACCGCACGCCGCATCAACCGCGCCCTCGCCGATCGCGATGCCGCGCTGGCGGTATTGATCGCCGAAACCGGCGGCCAGAATGCGCTGATCGCCGATTCATCGGCACTACCCGAGCAACTGGTCAAGGATGCGATCAGCTCAGCCTTTGGCTCGGCCGGGCAGCGCTGCTCGGCGGCACGCGTGCTGTTCGTGCAGGAAGACATCGCCGACAAGGTGATCGGCATGCTGTCCGGTGCACTGGATGAAGTCGTTGTCGGCGATCCCGGCCTGTTGGCTACCGATATCGGCCCGGTGATCGACGCCCGCGCCAAGGACATGCTGGATCAGCACGCAGCACACATGGCCGTGGAAGCCAAGCTGGTGAAGCAGATCGCACTCGACGATGCCACGACCGCCCACGGCACTTTCTTTGCGCCGCGCGTCTACGAGATTCCTTCGCTCGATGTACTCAAGCGCGAGATCTTCGGCCCGGTGCTGCATGTGCTGCGTTTCGCCGGCAAAGACATGGACCGCGTCATCGCGCAGATCAATGCCACCGGCTATGGCCTGACGCTGGGTGTGCACAGCCGTGTTGATTCAACCGTGGAAAAAATCAGCCGCACGGTGAAGGCCGGCAACTGTTACATCAACCGAAACATGATCGGCGCCGTGGTCGGCGTGCAGCCGTTCGGCGGCGAAGGCCTCAGCGGCACCGGACCCAAGGCCGGCGGCCCACACTATCTTCTGCGTTTCGTCACCGAGCGCACGCTGACCATCAACACTACGGCGGCGGGCGGCAATGCCAGCTTGCTGACGCTGGGGGATTGACTCAAGACCGTGGGAGCGGCGTCCCGCCGCGAAGCTCTTGCTCTTTGGCCTTTGTAGAGCGGGACTTGCTCCGCTGCTCTTGATCTTTCGCCAATGTTGAGAGCGGATCAAAAGCAGCGGAGCAAGCCCCGCCTATGACCGAAGGGCCTTTCAACAGCGCAGCTGGTCATCCCTTGGGACAAATTCAAAGGCAGGAGCAAGAGCATCGCGGCTCACGCGGCTCCTACATTGTTTTTCAACCGCTTCTGAGCCGCCTTGCAATCGACGGCCGCGACAAGAACGCAAAGCCCATTCCGAACACGAAGCCCGCCACATGCACCGGCCAAGCCAACGCGCCGGAATCGGGACTGACGATCACGAACAGGATCTGGATCAGTATCCACAGGCCGATCAACGCACTGGCCGGCATGCGCACGAATTCGAAATAGAATCCGAGCGGAATCACCAATCCCAGGCGCGCGCGCGGAAACAGCGTGATATAGGCGCCGACGATGGCTGATACCGCGCCGCTGGAGCCGATGATCGGCACGCTCAACGTCGAGTAGATGCCGGCCCCGACCAGATTGGCCAGTGCGCCGCAGATCAGAAACAGCGCCAGGAATCGCAGTGACCC
>JANMUE010000585.1:0-3254 GCA_031391205.1 Lysobacterales bacterium
CGCGGCGCGCACGCAACTGGATCGGCGATGTGGAATTTGTCGAGGGTAGCGATTGAAAACCGGCCGCGTATGGTTGGCCTATTTTTCATTGCGCTCGGCGGTCAGCGGTGTTGTGAAAAACTGCAGCAGCCATTCGTTGCCGCGGTGCGGCCAGATATGGCCGGCGTTGTAGCGGCCGTAGGCCAATGCGGCGCCACCGGGTTTTGGAAGCAGCAACTGGCAGCAGGCAAGATACGCAGTCTGCGTGCTGGAGCTGTGATTGTGGCGTGCCAGAGCCTGCACGGTTTTCACCCAGTCGCCCTGAAATTCCGGATGCTCATCGCGGCCGAACAGATACAGCAGCGGCTTGGGCGCCGAGTCAGCTGCGTATTCGGGCTGCACCGAACCGACCACCATGAACGCTGAAAACGCGGCGTGGCGTTCGGCCATCAGCAGCAACACGAAATGGCCACCATTCGAGAAACCCGCTGCGAACGTAGACTGCAGCGTGGTGGCATAACGCCGACCGACTTCGGTCAGCAGCCAATCGGTGAACTTGAGATCGCGGTCATCATAAGTGCCGACGCGATACTGCCAGCCGCGCATGGGCGGCGCGGAATCTATGGTCCGCCCCTGCGGATACACCACGATCGCCTCGGGCCAGTCGCGATGCAGTTTAACCGCTGCGGCAAACTTGTCGTTGCTGTCGCCACGACCGTGGAAAACCAGAATCAGCGGCAGCGGCGCGCTGCCGGCGTGTTCGGGTGCATACATCAGCGCGGTGCGTTCGACGCCATCGATGTCCACTTTCAGCACAAGACGTTTGGCGATGCTTGCCTGTGGAATCGCCAGCATGGTGGCGAGCAGACAAAGCGCCAGGATTCGATTCGATAGCCATGTCATGCGCTTTTCTCCTCAATGGGTACCACGTGCATCGTGGGGCGAACCTGCTGGCGTATTATGCGCGCGACCCGGTGAGCATCTGCAGGGCAGGCGTGTCGCGTGTCGTCTCGACACTGCCATAACCGGTGGATGGCAGGCCACAGGCTTGCCCTACAGGGGTTAGGCAAGCGCCATTCATTTCCGGCCTCAATCAAGCTGCCCAATTACTGGCGTATCAACACCCAGATCACCACGCCGAGCAGCGTCAATTCGAACCAGCGTCGTCGCAGGAAATCCCGTACGCGCGCACCCAGGGAATCCATGGGTCTGAGTTCGGCAACATAGAAGGGGCGCGACTGGATATCCAGGCGGCGGGCACTCCAGCCGTGCGGTAATACGGTGTCGCGCAAACCGGCGAAGCTGAAATTGAGCCAGCGAAAGTACGGGCCAACCTGTTCGTGGAAGACGAATCGCCACTCAAGTTCCACCACCGGCGAATGGAACTCTCCATCCTGCACCAGCACCACGCCATCGGGCAGTAGCAGCGATCTGAGCTTATCGAGCAACTCGCCGGCCGCGTCGACGTCACCGATCAGGCCGAACGTCGAGTCCATGAACACGATGGTCGGGAAGCGTTGCGCGGTTTCAAAGGTTCGGATATCGGCATGCACGACATTGCGCACGCCCTTCGCCCTGAGCAATTCAACGCAGGCCGGTTCGCAGTCCAGTGCTACAACCTCCACGCCCGCAGCCTGAAGCTTCAGTGCCGTGCGACCAGCACCGGCACCGACATCCAGCACCGGCCCCTGAATCCCTGCTGCGATCAGTTCGTCGATGATGCGCTGGCGCGTCGCGTCCTGCCCGAACCAGATCCCTGTCGTCACCCAGTTCATCGCGTCATTGGCACGATGCTGGACACCCAGCAGTTGTGGCCAGTTCGCACTATGGTGCGCGCGCAATGCCGCTGCAAACGGTGCGGCCACTTCCTCGCGCGCCGTGCCGAGGTCCAATTCCTGCGTGGGAGACGTTGACTCGATCGTAGTCATTGGGCAGGCAGCCATGAAAGGGGTGCGCAAGACTAACGCAGTATGTCGTGGCTCCAGCGGTGAACGAGAGCGCTCGGCGTCAGTCCGAAATACGCCCTGGTGTCCAATATTTTTGCCGCTGCAACTCGAGGTTAAGACACATGCTAGAAATCTTTGAAAAGCCCTTGAGGCCATTTTCGCCGGTCGACCGGGCAAACGCGGCCCGGTGTGTTCACTGGCGCCAACCGCCAGCGCAGGCGACGCTGCTCAAAACCGGGGGACGTCGCTCATCTCCTCGCGCTCGGTATAAGCGCGCCGACGCTTGAGTAGCGCCGTCGGCAGACGCACCGGCAGCGTTCGGCTTCAGAAGTCTGCACTCTGAATAACTTCATCAAGCATCGCTTCCTTGTCCGCATTCAGGGCTCCGGCACGTATGGCATGGGATCCGTCACAACTCCACCAGCCACCCTTGGCGCCGAACTGTTTAGCCTGACTTCAAAATGAAGGTGCAAATCACCCAACGCTGGAGTATTCCCAGTTCGACCAACCGTGCCGATAATCTGGCCTCCGTTGACGCGGGCCCCTGGTTTGACCAACGCAGCTTCCAAGTGAGCTGATTGAGAAAAAACACCATTTCCGTGATCGATCACCACTTGGATGCCATAAGTCCCGCTCGGATTCGGAGTGATCTTGACCACAGCGCCATCTGCCATAGCAAGGACGTCTGAGCCCGCGGGCGCCTCAATATCGATTCCGGTGTGAGTGGAAGGCCCCCTGGCGGTATTGCGAGGCGAACCAAACTCGCCCTTTCCTTCACGCGGCTTATCTGCCTCATTCAGGTTCCTATGACCACGAACCGGCCATGATCGCGGATTCTGCATGCCGTAAGTGCGGTTATCAAATGGACCAACAGAGTTGGCTGTGCTTGCCAACGTCGTAATCCCGCCCGTGCTCCTGCACATCCCATCGCCAGTGGTAATGCGCGAGCCGGTACAGCGCCCATCCGGATCAATGAAGCGATACGGATTGTTGGCGGCGTACATGTAGCGATTGAACAGCGCGCCGTTGTTTGGATCAGCGGTGACCGGATCCACCGACAAGAACATCCCGGTTCCCGGATCGTAATAGCGCTGCTGCATGTACACCAGCCCGCTGCTGGCATCGCGGTAGTGGCCGGTGTAGCCGGGGCCGGTCTGGGCGCTGTTGAGTACTTCTTCGCCATAGGCGCGGTAGTCGACCTCGCGCAACGGGTCGCCGTTGATATCGGTTTCCAGCAGCGCGCTGCCCAGGGCGTCGGTGTGCAGGAAGACCAGGGTCTCCTGCGTGTCCAGCTGTGCGTGACCAGGGCCTGCGACGGCCAGCAGGGCG
>JANMUE010000070.1:0-33459 GCA_031391205.1 Lysobacterales bacterium
ATGTAGGAGCGGCGTGAGCCGCGAAGCTCTTGCTCTGACTGTCGAGAGTAGAGCAAGAGCATCGCGGCTCACGCCGCTCCTAAATTTGTGCGGGCTTGGGCACCACAACCACTTCAGTACCGGTCCAACGGTCATGCCACATACGCCGTTTCGGGTCGATCAGCGACCAGGCCAGGCCCAACCCCAGCGCAGCGATCGATATCAGACTCAACGCGAAACGCAGGCAGGCCGTCTTGAAACCCGGCTTCGCGCCCGCCTCGGTCTGCACACGCAAACGCCAGGCGCGCATGCCGATGGTCTGGCCGCCGCGGTGCCAGGACCAGATGTAGTAAAACGCCACCAGCAACAGTATGAGCGCCTGATACAGGTAATGAACCGGGCCGGTACGCGGGATGCCTTCAATGTCATTCAACGGAATGCGATCGACGCCGGTAGCTGGCACGCCTTCGGCGCCAGTCAGCTGCAGCATCAGCGCGGTAGCCACCATCAACAGCGCGATCAATGGCAGCAGATCGTAGATCGATGCCATCAGGCGTTTCCATAGTGGTGCGTAGGTCTTCGGGTTCATTCGGCAAGCCTTGAATTCGCATCGGACCACAAATGCCCGCGATTGGGTCGCTGTCCCGATGCCACCATGTGACAATCGCGCATCATCCCAAGAGTTCACCATGTCGGCCAGCCCTGTTCCTGATGACGTACCCTCGCGGCAGGAGATCGAACGCAGCCTGGAACAGTCATGGTCCGAGCAGGGCTTGTCGGCGAACACGCTCGCGGCGTATCGCAGTGATCTGATCTGGGTAGACCGGAATCTGCACCAAAAAGGCAAGTCCCTGCTGCGCGCCAGTCGCGAGGACCTCTACGGCATTCTGGGCGGGCGCGCCAAGGACGGCTATAACGCCCGCAGCAACGCGCGGCTGCTGTCGGCACTGCGGCAGTTCTATCGGCTGCAGTTGCGTAACGGCAGTATCGAAACCGACCCCAGTGCCCTGGTGGAATCGCCCAAGCTGGCCAAGCCGCTACCGAAGTCACTGTCCGAGCGCGAAGTCGAGGCATTGCTGAATGCGCCAGACGAGACTACGCCGCTGGGTACGCGTGATCGCGCCATGATCGAGCTTCTGTATGCCACCGGGTTACGTGTGACCGAATTGGTCACCTTGGCGACCGATCAGATCAACCTGCGGCAGGGCGTGCTGCGGGTCATCGGCAAGGGCTCGAAAGAACGGCTGGTACCGATCGGGGAGATGGCGATCGAACGCCTGCAGCGCTACGCCAGCACTGCTCGACCGGTCTTGCTCAAGGGGCGGACCAGCAAGGACCTGTTTGTCAGCGCGCGTGGCAGCGCCATCACGCGTCAGCAGTTCTGGCAGGCCATCAAGAAATACGCCCTGGTCGCGGGCATAGCGCGCCCGGTGTCGCCGCACGGCCTGCGTCACGCCTTCGCTACGCACCTGCTCAACCACGGTGCTGATCTGCGCGCGTTGCAAATGTTGTTGGGACACAGCAGCCTTTCCACCACGCAGATCTATACCCTGGTCGCGCGCGAAGGGCTCAAACGCCTGCACGCCGAGCATCATCCACGGGCGTAACTGTCTTTGTGGGTCCGACCAGTGGTCGGCCGCTTTTTAACCACCAGAATCGCGCTGACGAAAGCGTCCGACCACAGGTCGGACCCACAAAGACAGCCGCTCCACCTCTTCGCGACAGCCCATAGCCCGTTGGCCGGTGCTCGGCTTCCTGCCAGAATTGGGGTTCTGCTCCGGTCTGAACTTTGTCCGCGATTCATTGTCGAAACCCTGCCGAGTCTCTGGCGGCCCCATTACCTCAAGGATTTTCCGATGTTCAAGCATGCTTTTGCTCTGGTGGCCGCGGTTGTCTGTGCGGGTCTGACGCCCTCGTTCGCGTCGGCGGACGCCGCCAGTGAACAAAAGGTTCGCGAGGCGATCAAGTCGATGGCGCCGAATGCGAAGATCGATTCCATTGCTGATTCTGCGCTTCCCGGTTTCTACGAAGTGGTCATGGGCGGCAACGTGTTGTATGTGACCACCGATGGCAAGTTCTTGATGCAGGGTCGGGTCTATGATGTAGGCTCCAAGCGCGATCTCACCGAGGCGCGCGAAGCCGTGCTGCGCAAGGCCAGGGTCGACGCGGTCGGCGCTGATCAGCGCATCATTTACGCGGCAAAGAATCCCAAGCACAAGGTGACGGTGTTTACCGACATCGACTGCGGCTACTGCCGCAAGCTGCATCAGGAAATGGCCCAATACAACGATCTGGGCATCAGCATCGAATATCTGTTTTTCCCGCGTGCCGGTATCGGCTCGGCCTCGTTCGATCATGCCGTTTCGGTATGGTGCGCCGACGATCGCAACAAGGCACTGACCGATGCCAAGGCCGGTACTCAGCTTGAGAAAAAGACCTGCTCCAATCCGATCGCCAGTGCCTATCAGCTGGGTCAGGAAGTCGGCGTCACCGGTACGCCGGCGGTCATCGCCGAGGATGGCACCCTGATCGGTGGCTACGTGCCGCCAGCCGGCATGCTGGAGCGCTTGAACGGGCTGAAAGCCAAGTAATGCCCCTGATTTTATTCTGACGATTCAGGCTTGGATCTGCGGTTAGCCCAGGGCTGGCCGCGGGTTCGGCTATTCTTAGCGGCTCATTCGGGCGGTGGGCCATTCCATGATGATGCTTTCAGGACGCGAGTCGCTGTCGGCGTTCCGACGCGAGCGTTTGCAAGCCCGGCTGGATCGGGCCGTGCCCGGATTGAAGCTGCTGACTTCGGTCAATTTCTATTTTCTGCAGGCCGATAGCGGCTTTCATCTGGACGAACTGGCGTTGGCGGCGATTCTGTCGGCACAGCCAGGCATTCCCGAAGATACCGTGGACACCGTGCTGGTGGTGCCGCGCATCGGTACCTTGTCGCCCTGGTCAAGCAAGGCCAGCGAGATCCTGCGTGGCGCAGGATTTCCGATCAGCCGCATCGAGCAGGGGCAGCGGCTGGTGGTCGAAGGGTTGTCCGCGCTCGCTGCTCCCGAACGGTTCGCCGCATTGCGGCTTCTGCACGATCCTATGACCCAGAGTCTGGCATTTTCGTCGGCGGCGTTGAAGCAGGCCTTTCGGCAGGAAGCGCCGGCGCCACTGACCCTGGTGCACCTGGGCGCCAACGCCTTCGCCAGCCTGCAGCGCGCCAACCGCGATCTAGGGTTGGCGTTGAGTGACGACGAGATCGACTATCTGGTCGATAGCTACCGGGCTCTGGGACGCGATCCCAGTGATGCCGAGTTGATGATGTTCGCACAGGCCAATTCCGAGCATTGCCGGCACAAGGTGTTCAATGCCAGCTGGCATATCGATGGTGCGGCGCAGACGCATTCCCTGTTCCAGATGATCAAGAACACGCATGCGGTAACGCCGCAGGGCACCTTGTCGGCGTATCGCGACAACGCCGCTGTGGTCGAGAACACCGAGGTCGCCCGCTTCTACGCAGCCGCGCAGTCGCGTCAATGGCAGGCACAGAACGAACCGGTGGCGTTCGCGATCAAATGCGAAACCCACAATCATCCGACCGCGATCGCGCCTTTTCCCGGTGCCAGCACCGGTGCTGGTGGTGAAATTCGTGATGAAGGCGCTACCGGCCGTGGCGCCAAACCCAAAGCCGGCCTGACCGGATTCACCGTCAGCGATCTGCGTATTCCCGATCTGCCGCGGCCTTGGGAACAGGCGCGCGCGCTGCCGCCGCGCATGGCCAGCGCATTTGAAATCATGCGTGACGGCCCGATCGGTGCCGCCGCGTTCAATAATGAATTTGGTCGGCCCTCATTGTGCGGATATTTCCGTGCTTTCGAGTTTGCCCCGGGTGACGCAGTGCGCGGTTACGACAAGCCGATCATGCTGGCCGGTGGCCTCGGCAACCTGCATCCACGGCATGTGGAAAAACGCATTCTGCAAGCTGGCGACGCGGTGATCGTGCTCGGTGGCCCGGCGATGCTGATCGGGTTGGGCGGTGGCGCAGCGTCGTCGCTGGCGTCGGGCCATTCCTCCGAAGCACTGGACTTCGCCTCGGTGCAACGCGACAACCCGGAGATGGAACGCCGCTGTCAGGAAGTGATCGATCGCTGCTGGTCGCTGGGCGACGACAATCCCCTGGTCAGTCTGCATGACGTGGGTGCCGGTGGTCTGTCCAATGCCATTCCGGAGTTGCTACATGACTCCCGCGTAGGCGGCCGCCTGGAACTGCGCGCCATCCCCAATGACGAGCCGGGCATGAGCCCGATGCAGATCTGGTGCAACGAATCGCAGGAACGTTATGTTCTGGGCGTGCGCCCCGATCGCCTGGCCGAGTTCGAAGCGCTGTGTCGTCGTGAGCGCTGCCCCTATGCCGTGGTCGGCACGGCGACTACAGAGCAGCATCTGCTGCTGACCGATGCATTGCTCGGCCAGCCGGTCATCGACCTGCCGATGGATGTGCTGTTCGGCAAGGCCCCCAAGATGCAGCGTGATGCGCGGCGCCTGGCGCCGCGCATCGAACCTCTGCATGTCCAGGTTCCGATCGCTGAGGCACTGTCGCGCGTGCTGCGGCACCCTGCGGTCGGCAGCAAGAGTTTTCTGATCACGATCGGCGATCGCAGTGTGGGCGGGTTGTGTGCGCGTGACCAGATGGTCGGGCCGTATCAAGTTCCAGTTGCGGACTGTGCCGTCACCCTGTGCGATTTCTCCGGGTATGCCGGCGAAGCCATGGCGCTGGGCGAACGCACTCCGTTGGCCTTGATCGATTCGGCCGCTGCGGCGCGCATGGCAGTTGCCGAAGCGCTGACCAATCTCGCCGCGGCGCCCATCGCACGGCGCGAAGACATCAAGCTGTCGGCCAACTGGATGGCGGCGGTCAATTACGCTGGCGAAGATGCCGCGCTGTTCGATGCGGTGCGCACGGTAGGCATGGAATTCTGTCCGGCGCTTGGCCTGGGCATTCCGGTCGGCAAGGACTCGCTGTCGATGCAGGCGGTGTGGACAGAGGGCACCGATCAGCACCGCGTCGTGTCTCCGGTGTCGTTGATCGTGACCGCGTTTGCGCGCGTGACCGATGCACGTCGCGCGTTGACGCCCGAGCTTCGAACCGATGTTGGCGACACCGCGATCCTGCTGGTCGATCTTGGGCGCGGACGCCACCGGCTCGGCGCGTCGATCCTAGCTCAGTGCTGGCGCCAACTTGGCGATACCGCGCCCGATGTGGAAAACGCCGCCGACCTCGCAGCACTGTTCGATACCGTGCAGCGACTCAATGCTGCCGGCCAGTTGCTGGCCTATCACGATCGATCGGATGGTGGTGCCCTGGTTGCACTGATCGAAATGGCCTTTGCTGCGCGCTGTGGGTTGACCGTGCATGGCGATGCGTTCAGCGGGGATTTGCTCGCCGCATTGTTCAACGAGGAAGTTGGCGCACTGTTGCAGGTACGCGCCACCGATCGTGCAGCGGTGATTGCAGCCTTCACCACCGCAGGTCTCGGCGACTGCGTTCATCACGTCGCCGAGCCCTTGCCGGAAGCATTCGAGCTGCATTTGCATCACGCGCATGGACCGGCAGAGATATTCCCGCTACAGGATCTGCTGGCGGCATGGACGGAGACTTCGTCGGCCATGCAGCGTCATCGCGACCATCCCGACTGCGCCGATCAGGAGCGTCGGGCCGTGGTCGAGACACTGGATCATGCGCTGCGTCCGCTGGTTCATTTCGATGCTCACCTCGACGTCGCTGCGCCCTATGTCGCCCGTGGGCATCGCCCCCGGATCGCGATTCTGCGCGAGCAGGGCGTCAACGGTCAGGTGGAAATGGCAGCGGCGTTCACCCGCGCCGGATTCGATGCTTTCGACGTGCATATGAGTGACCTGATCGCAGGCGATCAGCGTCTGCAGGGCTTCGATGGCCTGGCCGCCTGTGGTGGTTTCTCCTATGGCGATGTGCTCGGCGCCGGCCGTGGCTGGGCGGCTTCCATTCGTCATCATGGCGATCTGGCCGAGCAGTTCCAGGCGTTCTTCGCTGATCAACGCAAGTTTGCGCTGGGTGTCTGTAATGGCTGCCAGATGTTGTCGCAGTTGCGCGACATGATTCCAGGGGCCGGCAATTGGCCGCAGTTTCTGCGCAACCAATCCGAGCAGTTCGAGGCCCGCCTCAGTCTGGTCGAGGTGCTGGAATCGCCGTCCATCCTGTTTCAGGGGATGGCCGGTTCGCGCATCCCGGTGGTCGTTTCGCACGGCGAGGGGCGTGTCGCCTTCAGCGCCGAAGGAGATGCCGGGCGGGTCCGGCCGGCGCTGCGCTTCGTCACGGCAGAAGGGCTTACCGCCACGTCTTATCCGGCCAATCCCAACGGCTCACCCGACGGTGTGACTGGATTCACCACGGACGATGGAAGAGTGACTATCCTGATGCCGCATCCGGAACGCGTGCATCGCAGCGTCCAGATGAGCTGGCATCCGCGCGACTGGGGAGATTCGTCGCCGTGGATGCGCATGTTCCAGAATGCCCGCATGTGGCTGGCCTGAGTTGAACGAGTATGAGCGAAATCGATACCTCCAAGCCGGAAGTTGCCTCGCAGGCGCCTGCAGTTGCCGCGGCTGAGCCCGCCGTGGTTGCCGCACCGCCGGAGAAGCCGGTTTCCCTCAAGACCTTCCTGTTGCTCAACGTGCTGTGGCTGCCGTTGGCAGTGTTCGCCTGGTTCAGCATGCGCTCGTTCATCGCCTACCCGATTACCCGTCTGGCGCGTTGGGGGCTGGATTGGTGGCTACCCGGGGTGATCGAGTCCTCGCGGCAGTACTACCAATTCTTCAAGTTCACCGCATTGATTCCGTTGCCTCCCGGTATGGTGGCGGAGGCGGGGCAGGTGCCGGCGGTGGACGCCACCTCGGACGTTCTGCTCTACACCTATGGCCTCGCGGTGCTATGGGGTCTGACCATGGCGACGCCAGAGGCGAACGGAGAATTTTCTCTGCTGCGGCGCCTGCGCACCTGCCTGCTCGGCTGGATCATCCTGATTCCCGTCCAGGCTGCGAGCATGGTGATCGATGTGGCCAAGACGCTGTTCATCGATCTGGGCGGTGCCGGTTTGCAGATGGCCGAGCAGCACGGGGTGAGTCTGGAAGTCATCGCCTATCTCTGGCAGCTCAGCCGTCTGGTGGTGCCGACATTGTCCGCACTGATCGTCTGGGCCATCTTCCATCGTCGATTCATTGAACACATCCGCTTCGATGTTCCGCTCGAAGGGGAACCACTTGCCCCGGTATCGGGTCCCAGCAGCAACGATAAAGAGTCTTGATCCATGTCCGAGAACGAAACCGCAGATGTCGAGTCAACAGCCGAGCCTACGGTAGAGGCAACGCTGGATGAACGCATCTCTGCGTTCCTGATCGCACGTGGGCGGCTGAAGGAAACCGACCTGGGGCGTGCCAAGCGTCTGCACGAGGAATCACCGGGCGGCGATTTCATCTCCTTGATGACCCGGCTCGGTCTGGTTTCGGAGCGCGATGCTGCCGAAGCGTTGAGCGAGGTTCTGCACTATCCGTTCCTGTCCGCAAAAGATTGCCCGGACGGCCCGCCGGCGAACGTGCAGCTGTCGGTGCGATTTCTGAAGCAATATCACCTGGTGCCGATCGGAGAGAGCGAAGACGAGGTCAGCATCCTGCTCGCCGAGCCTCAGGACGCCTATCCGATCGAAGCGGTGGCGCTGGCCGTCGGCAAGAAGGTCGCTGTCCGTGTCGGCCTGCGTTCCGAGATCGATGATCTGATCGAACGCTATTATGGCAGTGGCCGTTCGGCCATGGGCACGATTGTCGAAAACCTCTCCGAAGATGCCACGCGCAGCGAAGACGACGTAGAGCATCTGCGCGACCTCGCCTCCGAGGCGCCGGTGATTCGACTGGTCAACCTGGTGATTCAGCGCGCCGTTGAAGCACGTGCATCGGATATTCATATCGAGCCCTTCGAAACGCGACTGAAGGTGCGCTATCGCATCGACGGCGTGCTGGAGGAAGTCGAGTCGCCGCCGGCGAACTCGACTGCGGCGGTGATCTCGCGCGTCAAGATCATGGCCAAGCTCAACATCGCCGAGCGCCGATTGCCGCAGGACGGCCGCATCATGCTGCGCGTGCAGGGCAAGGAACTGGATCTTCGTGTCAGCACGGTGCCGACTTCCTTCGGCGAATCGGTGGTGATGCGTATTCTCGATCGCGAAAACGTGGTGCTGGACTTCCATACACTGGGCTTCACCGACGAGTTCCTGCCGCAGTTCATCGAAGTGCTGAACATGCCGCACGGCATCATGCTGGTCACCGGCCCCACCGGCTCCGGCAAGACCACCACGCTGTACACCGCGCTCAGCAAGATCAACACGCCCGACGTCAAGATCATCACCGTCGAAGACCCGGTCGAATATCAGATCGAGGGCGTCAATCAGATCCAGGTCAAGCCGCAGATCGGGTTGGACTTCTCGCATGCTTTGCGCTCGATCGTGCGTCAGGATCCGGACATCATCATGATCGGCGAAATGCGCGATCTGGAGACCGCGAAGATCGCGATCCAGTCGGCGCTGACCGGGCATCTGGTGCTGTCGACGCTGCATACCAACAACGCGGCTGGCGGCATCACGCGTCTGCTCGATATGGGCGTCGAGGACTATCTGCTCAGTTCCACCGTCAACGGCATCCTCGGGCAGCGCCTGGTGCGCAAGGTCGAGGCCGGGGGTGCGCAGCCCTATGTGGCGATGCCGGAAGTCGTACAGGAATTCGGTCTGGAGCGTTTCACCGAGCAACGCCCGATTCATCTATTCAAACCGACGCCGTCGAATCTTACGCCTACCGGCTATCTCGGCCGCACCACGATCATGGAATTTCTGCGCATGACCGATCCGCTGCGCCGGCTGGTGATGAAGCATGCCGACATGGGTGTGATCGAACAGGCTGCGCGTGACGAGGGCATGCGTACCATGTATGAAGATGGTCTGGTGAAAGCGCTGAGTGGCGTCACCACGATCGAAGAAGTGTTGCGCGTCACGCAGCAGGACAGCTGAGCAGACCATGACCCTGTATCGTTACAAAGCGGTCGCGCCCACAGGCGAAACCCTGGTCGGCGAAATGGAAGCCGGCTCGCGCGACGAGGTGGTGATGCGCCTGCAGGACGCCGGCAATATTCCGATCGAGGCAGCCGAAGCGGGCAGCGGCGGTGGGCTGGCGTTGGGCGCCTTGTTCAAGCGATCGGCGATGAGTGGCAATCAACTCGCGTTGTTCACCAGCCAGCTGGGCACCTTGCTGGGCGCGGGTCAGCCGCTGGATCGCGCTTTACAGACCCTGGGTGAAAACACTGAAAGTGAAGAAGCGCGCGTGATGATCGAGCGCATCAAGGACGGCGTGCGCAGCGGCACGCCGCTGTCGACCACGCTGGAGCAGCAGCACGGCGTGTTCTCGCGTCTTTATGTAAACATGGTGCGAGCGGGGGAGGTTTCGGGATCGTTGACCGATACGCTCAAGCGGCTTGCCGAGTACCTGGAGCGATCCCGACTGCTGCGCGCGACCGTGATCAATGCATTGATCTATCCGGCAATTCTCGTTGGCATGGTCATTGTCACGTTGTTCATCTTGATGATTTTCGTCATTCCTAATTTCCAGCCGATCTTCGACGAGTTGGGCAACAGGCTGCCGTTAATTACCAAGGTAGTACTGTTCGTCGCGAGCACGCTACAAAACTTCTGGTGGCTGATGGTGCTGGTGCTGTTCGGCGTGTTCTGGTTTGTTCGCAAGAAATACGCCGAACCAGAATCGCGCCGTCAGATTGAAGCTTGGTTGTTGTCATTACGCGCCATCGGTCCACTGTTGGCGAAAGTGGAGACAGCGCGCTTGGCGCGTACGCTGGGCACTTTGGTACAGAACGGTGTGCCATTGTTGACGGCGTTGACCATCGCCAAGAACGTCATGGGGAATACGGTGCTGGCTGACGCGGTCGCAAAGGCGAGCGATGAGGTGAAGACAGGCTCGGGTTTGGCGTTCGCGCTGGGCTTGAGCAAGCGATTCCCCAAGCTTGCGCTGTCGATGATCGCTGTAGGTGAAGAGTCGGGCGAACTTGATGGCATGCTGAACAAGGTCGCCGACACCTTTGACTCCGACGTAAAGAACACCATTGAGCGGTTGCTGGCGGCACTGGTGCCGGCCGTCACCGCGATCATGGCGGTGATGGTGGGCATGATCATGCTGGCCATTGTCCTGCCGCTTCTCGACCTAAGCTCGCTTGTGGAGTAATGCCATGAAAAAGTATTCGCGTCTCCCCGGTTCACGGGTTACCGGCTTCAGCCTGATCGAAATGATCGCGGTGCTGGTTTTGATCGGCCTGATCGCTGGTGTGGTTGCGCCCAATGTGATCGGTAAGCTTGCTGGCGGAAAGGTAAAGGCCACCAAAGCCAAAGTCGCTGCTACCGGCTCGAAGGTGGAACTTTATGTGCTTGACGTGGGCACATTGCCAGAGCGCATGGAAGATTTGGTCACCCGTCCCGGTAATGCGGAAAACTGGAACGGCCCCTATGCAAAGCAATCGGATCTTAAAGATGCCTGGGAGACTCCGTTTGTCTACAAGGCTCCAGGCGACCATGGCGAGTTCGATCTCGTTTCTCTTGGTGCCGATAAACGTGCAGGCGGCGAGGGCAATGACAAAGACCTTGGGAACTGGGAATAAGCTCGCATCGAGCTGACCCCGGGTACACGACCATGAGTAAACAGCGCGGTTTTACCTTGATCGAGATGATCGCCGTGCTGATGCTGGTGGCATTGATCGCGGGTGCCGTTGCCTTTTCACTCGGTAGCAATCTCAAGGGTGTCAAGACTAAGGCTGCAGTGCGTGATCTGACAGCGGCGATGCGCTACACACGTGGTCAGGCGATTGTGAAGCACGAGCAGCGCGCACTCGAAATCGATGTTGACGCACGCACCTACCAGGCACCGGATCGACCTGTCGTCGAGCTTCCAGAAGGACTCGATATGAAGCTGCTCACAGCGGCCGCTGAACAGACCGGCGATAGCAAAGGCCTGATCAGATTCTTTCCCGATGGAAGTTCCAGCGGCGGTCGCGTGACCTTGAAGCGGGGCGATCATGAGTGGCGAGTTGAAATTGCCTGGTTAACCGGCGAAGTGCGCATGGAGGAAGGGCGATGATCGCGCGCAGCCGTTCTTCGCAATCGATGGCGCGGCTGGGATCGCGCAGCAAGGGATTCACCTTGTTGGAGTTGCTGGCAGCGTTTGTGATCTTTGCAATCGGATTCGGCGTCATGATGGACATGACGGCGAGTTCGCTGCGCAACGCCCGTGTCGGCGCCGAGATGACCGAAGCCGCGCTGTGGGCCCAGTCGAAACTTGATATCGCCGGCATTGATGCGCCGATCAAAGCTGGAAGTGATTCGGGCGAGTTCGATCGCAAATACAGTTGGGAGATGAATGTCACTGAGTGGGAGCCGCCAACGGACGCGGCACCATTGGCACTGGCCGGAGTGGCGCCGGTAGAACTCTTCAAGATCGAACTGATCGTGCGCTGGGGGCAGGGCGAGCGCGAACGACGCGCGCGCTTCGTGACCTTGCGCGCGGTGCAGCCCAACCAACAACCGGGCTGAGCCATGAAACGTCGCCAAACAGGTTTTACCCTGGTCGAGCTGTTGCTCGCCATCCTCTTGTTGGGGTTGCTGATGGCAGGGGCCTACGCCGGTATTTCGACCGCCAGCAAGGCGGTGATCAGCGGCGAAGCCCTGATCGACCGAACCAACCGTGTGCGCGTGGCGCAGGAGTTTCTGCGTCGACAGATGCGCAATTCGCTATCGCTGAACTATCAAGTGGACTCGAGCAATGGCGAGTCACGGATGTTCGAAGGCGAGAGCGATACCGCGCGCTTCGTGTCGACCATGCCGGGCTATCTGAGTCACGGCGGTGCCTACGTCCAGACTATCTGGCTGCGCTCCGGTCGCGGCGGTCGCGAGCTGGTGTTTGCGTTCCAGTTGCTCAACGGCTATGAGGCCGACAAAGGTGATGAGAGCGAGCGCGATCCGGTGGTGTTGATCGAAGGCATCCAGAGCGGTGGTTTTGAATACCGCGGCGTCGATCAGGAAGGAAAGATGTCGGATTGGAAAGAAGAGTGGGACAACCCCTCGATGCTTCCGTCGGCAGTGCGCCTGAAGCTGCGCATGTCAGAGGAATCGCGTTACACCTGGCCCGATATTGAAGTGGCGGTGCTCACCAATGCGGCCAATTCCAGTGCCTACGATGCCTTCTACGGTCAGATGCGCTGACATGAACGCGCATCGCCAACGTGTGCGCGGCATCGCCTTTATCGTGGTGATCTGGGTGATGGTGCTGCTTGCGGTACTGCTCAGTGGATTCGTTGTGGTGGCGCGCACCGAAGCGTTGCAATCGCGCTTTCTGTTTGACAGCGCGCAGGCGCGTTATGCCGCGGAGGCTGGAGTAAGCCGCGCCACTTGGGAACTTCGCAACACCGATCCACTCACAATGTGGGTGCCCGACGGGCGCCAATACGAATTCGAATTCGAGGGAGCGAAGGTGCAAATCGAAGTACAGGATGAATCCGGCAAGATCGACATCAACGCCGCCGGTCTGAATACGCTGACCATGATGTTCCGTGCGGCCGGAGTCGAGCAGTTCGAAGCTGACAAGCTGGGTGCCGCCGTTGTGGATTGGCGTGACGTGGACGATCTGCTCACACTCAACGGGGCTGAAGACAACGATTACGAGTCTGCCGATCTGCCTTACGGCGCTGCGGATGCGCCCTTCACCACGATCGGCGAGCTGCAGCAGGTGCTGGGTATGGACTACGAGCTGTACGCCAAACTGCAGAACGAGATCACCATTTATGGTGGTCTGGACCGCCCCAATGCGGCCTTCGCTTCGGAACTTGGGCTACAGACGATCGAGGGCATCGACCCGGCAATGGCGCAGCAACTGCTGCAACTGCGTCGTCAGTTTCGCCCTGGTGACCCGGCCGGGGCGGGGGCAATGCTGCCGGATGGCACGCCATTGTTGGCCCAAGGCAGCACCGGCACCTATACTCTGCGGTCCAAGGCGACGATGCCCAATGGCACCTGGACCCTGGTGGACGCGACCATTCGACTCGGCGGAGCGCCTGGGGCGCGCGCTTATTCGATTCTACGCTGGCGCGAAGGGAGCGCCGATTGATGGCTGCCATGAACCTCAACCGGTGGTTCGCACGCTACGCGGCGAGCTACCGAAATAGCGCTGTTCGCCGGTTTTTCAGCTGGTGGGGCGGTGAATTGGCTTCGTTTCTGCCAGCGCGGGCGCGCGAGTGGTTTGTAGAGCCGCGCGATCTGCTTTTGTTGAAGCGGGTGGAAGCAGACTGGCAGCTTTATCGTTCCGATGTCCCCCAGACGATCGAGACGATCGCAGCTGACGCGGCCCCGGAGGAATTGCGTGCGCTCGCCGAACGCATGCAGAAATCCGGCGAGAATATTGCGGATATCGTCGCGCTGCTACCGCGTGGCGAGATGCTGGAGCGCCATCTCACCCTGCCCATGGCTGCCGAAGAGAATCTCGCCCAGGTCATCGGGTTCGAATTGGACCGGCAAACACCGTTCCGTGCCGAGCAGGTGCGTTACGACTTCCGTATTTCCAAACGTGACGTAGTGGCCAAGCTGCTGCACATCGACGTGTTGCTGTCGCCCAAGCCGAAAGCAGATGCCCTGGTGGCGCCACTCACCGCCGCCGGGCTATCGCTGCATGCGCTGGATGGCGAGAGCGGGCAGGGCGGTCGTCTCGGTTTCAACCTGTTGCCTGTAGACATTCGGGCGACGCGATCCAACTCCGCATTGCGGCTGAATTTCATCCTGGCCGGCATCTGTCTGCTGTTGCTCGGTGTGGTGATGCAGCAGTCGCTCAGCGCGCGAAATACAGCGCTTGAATCGTTGCAGGCTGAGGTCGACAAGGTGCAGGTCGAAGCCAAGCAGACCGGGAAGCTCAGCGCTACGCTCAAAGAAGCCATCGAAGGCGCCAATTTTCTCGCTGAGCGCAAGGGCGAACACGCTGTCGCGATCGATATTCTGCGCGAACTGACGCAGAAGCTGCCCAAGCACACTGCCCTGGTGCGCCTCTCGATCAATCGCGGTGAGGTACAGATTCAGGGCAATAGCCAGGAAGCGGCCTCGCTGATCGCCATTTTGCAGCAGGCCACTACGCTCAAAGGTCCGGCGCTGCAGGGAGCGATTACCCCGGATGCGCGCACCCAGAAGGAACAGTTTCTGATTCAGGCGCGCGCTCGTGTGGCGAGCAAGGAAGCGGTGGAATCTGCCAAGGAGGGCGCTGATGCAGATGCTTCCAAGTCCTGAGCAGGGACGGTTTCTATCGGTCGTGTTGCTGGTCATCGCGCTTCTGATGGCGTACCTGCTCGGCGTGCACTGGTGGTTCACCGCGCGCCATATCGAGATCGCCAGCGAAATTTCCGAGCTGCGCGAGCGGGAACTTCGATTCCGCGAGAAGGCCGCTGAGCGACCGGCGCTGGAGCAGCAGCTTGCCGAGGTTCAACAGTACGAATCGAGTAACCCGGCGTTCCTGCCGGAGGCGGATTTCGAATCGGCTGCAGCGGCCCTGACCCAGCGACTCAAACAGATCGTTGGCACGCACTCGAGCAGCATGCCGGAGCGCTGCCAGATCATCATGAACCAGTATGCGCATGCTACCGATCCGGAGCGTTTCGAGCGCGTCACCATCAAGGTGCGCCTGCGCTGCGACCTCGAGCCGTTCGCCGGCATCCTGTATGACCTGGAAAGCGCCAGCCCCTTCCTGTTTATCGACGACCTGCAGATTTTCCGGCAACAGGGCTACGTTCAGCCTGGCCAGAACAAGATCTCGACCTATCTGGACATTCGCTTCGATCTCTACGGATACATCCGCAAGCGCGTCGAAATCGACGAGAAGACCGGCCGTATCAAGGCAAAGGACAATCCGTGAGTCCCGCCAAGCGAATTACCATCATTTTCTCGGCGTTGGCCACCGTGTTTGGCGGTATCGGTATTGCCCAGAAACTGGGTCTGGGCGATGGCTATACCCTGCTGCCGAGCACACCGAAAGCGGTCGAATCCAATGTCCTCGCGGCGCTGGACCAGGGCGATTTCAAGCTGCCGTCGTGGGGTGAATACGCTGCTGTGCTTGAGCACCCGGTGTTCAACGAGTCGCGCGAGCCGACGCCGATCGAGGAATCGACGACGGCAGGAGGGGTAGATGAGCAAAAAGCTCAGCCGATCAATGTCACCCTGACCAGCATCATCATGACGCCCACGGTCAAGCTGGCCATCGTGCGCGACAACAACAACGGGCAGTCGACCGTAGTGAAAGTGGGCGCGTCGCTTGAGGGTGAACAAAGTGGCTGGAAACTTGTCGAAGTAAAACCGCGCAATGCTGTCTTTGAGGGACAGGGGCTCGGGCGGCAGGAGTTGGAACTGCTGGTCGACGCATCGGCCAGGGCAGCACCGATGATGCCGGGCGTTGCGCCAATACCACCGGGCATGCCGGGATCGAATGTGCCACCGCCACCGCCGCCACAACCGCCGCCAGGAAGCATGGCGACGACCAGCGACAACCAGTCGCCTGATGCCAATAACCAGGCGCGGGCCGAAGAGATCAGAAAACGCATCGAAGAGCGTCGCAAGCAGTTGCGCGAAGAAGCAGAACGGATGCGTTCACAGGAAAAATCGCAGTGAACAAGAAAATCATGTATTGGTGTTCGTGGAGTGACAGCGTGCGAATAATCGCCCCCAAATTCATCGTGCTTGCCCTGATCGCGGTTTCCGGATGTGCCGGAACCGGGGACCGGCGCGAATCGCCTGTCGACGAATCGGCCTCCGACGAGCTGCCCATGGGATCGTTCGAATCCGAACGGTCTGTGTCCAGTCCTGAGCCACCGGCTGTATCTACGCCACAGGAATCGGCGCCGGTCGATTCCGCAAGCCCGACTGATGCCCTGGTCGTCGCGCCTGCCGTCGCAGCTGAGGCCACGACGGACGCCGATGGCAATCCCGCATCGGCGCGCGCCAAAGTGGATGTCGGCACCGGAAAGTTCCTCAACGAAGAGGCGTCACAGCGTCGCCCCGACAGCTCCACCACAGCAGGTGAAGTGGTGTTCAACTTCGAGGCCGAATCACTGCAGGCAGTGGTGAAAGCGATTCTTGGCGACCTGCTTCAGGAAAACTACGTCATCGCCCCGGGTCTGGCCGGGCAGGTGACGTTTGCAACCGCCAAGCCGATCAGCAGCGATCAGGCAATGGGGATTCTGGAGATGCTGTTGGCCTGGAACAACGCCGCCATGGTTTACCGCGATGGCCGCTACACCGTGTTGCCGATAGCGCAGGCGGTGCCGGGCAATCTGGTGCCACGCACCGGGCCGCTTACCGATGCCAAGGGTTATGAAGTGCGGGCGGTTCCGTTGCGCTATATCTCGGCCACGGCGATGCAGGAATTGCTCACCCCTTATGCGCGTCAGGGTGCGATTCTGAAAGCCGACAACACGCGCAGCATGATCGTGCTAGCGGGTACGCGCTCGGACCTCGAAAACTACCTGCAGACCATCGAAACCTTCGACGTCGATTGGTTGTCGGGAATGTCGGTAGGTGTGTATCCACTGGAGCGTGTGGAAGCTGCGACCGTGGTTCCTGAGCTGGAAAAGGTGTTCGGAGAGGGCGGTCCCACGCCGCTGGCGGGACTGTTTCGCTTCATGCCGATCGAGCGTATCAATGCGGTGCTGGTGATTACCCCGCAGTCGGAATATCTGGCGCGCGCCGAGGAGTGGTTGCGTCGCCTGGATCGCGGCGGCAGCGAATCCGGCGCGCAGCTCTACGTCTACTACGTCAAGAACGTCAAGGCCGTGGATCTCGGCACCAGCCTGACCGAAGTGTTCGGTGGTGGCGGATCGAGTTCGGTGCCCAAGCCCTCCGGTATTGGTGGCGTGGCGCCGGGTCAGGAGGCCGTTGAGCTCAAGAGCACCAATACCGGCATGCGTGAGCGTCCACAGGCCGCGCCCAAGGTGGCTTTGCAGCCAACATCAAGTGAAGGCATCTCGGTAGTGGGTAGTGAAGACATCCGCATCACCTCGATCGAAGAAAGCAACGCGCTGATGATTCGCGCAACACCGGGCGAATACGAATCCATCCTGAGCGCGATCAAGCGCCTGGACATCGTGCCGCTGCAGGTACATATCGAAGCCAAGATCCTGCGCGTGGATCTGACCGGCGACCTGACGCTGGGCGTGAAATGGTTCTTCGAAAATTCCACGGGCCTGCCTGCTGTCGGTGCGCAGAATCCCAATTTCAACAATGCACAGACCCGGCCGAACCGCGATGTGTGGCGTAGCCACGCCGGTACCATCGGAGCCAATGGCGGATTGGCCTGGACGTTTCTGAATCGCGAAGCCGAGGCATTCGTCGATCTGCTCCAGACCAAGGGCAATGCCCAGGTGTTGTCGGCGCCATCGTTGGTGGTGCTCAACAACAAAACCGCGAACATCAATTCCGGTAAGTCCATTCCGGTATCCAGTGTTTCACTGAACTCCGGTGGCATTGTCGATCCGGGCAATGGTGGGGTATCCAACACCTTTACCCAGGTTCAATACCGCGACACGGGTATCACGCTGGACGTCACGCCACGGGTCAATCCAGGTGGTCTGGTCTATATGGAAATCAAGCAGGAAAAGAGCGAGCCGGGCGCTGCTTCTGCAGGCGTCAATGGCAATCCGCCCGTCGACAAAAGCACCATTCAAACCGAGATTGCCGTGCAAAGCGGCGAGACTGTGGTGCTTGCCGGGCTGATCGAAGAGGGCGAGACGATTTCCAAAGGTGGTGTGCCTGGATTGATGAATATTCCGGTGTTGGGACGCCTGTTTGGAACCACCACTAAGACCAAGCGACGTCAGGAAATACTGGTGCTGATCAAGCCCACGGTGATCGACAGCGCTGATTCCGCGCGTGCCGTCACCGAGGACTACAAGACCCAGTTCAGAGGTCTCAAACCGTTACTCAAGAAGATTGAATCGCCATGATGGTGATCAATGCGCGACCCAATTGTCATAGTTCTGGAGAATCCACCGCGATGAAACCCCTCAGCCCCATGCGTTTATTGCTTATCGTGATGGCCACGCTGGTAGTTGGCGCCTGCGCTTCTAAACAGCCGGTGACGACTGCTCCGTCAGAGGCTCCGGCACAGCGTTCGGTGCTGCCGGAACAGCAGCCCGCGCCAACCGAACCGCAGTTAGCTACAACCCCGGGCGGTGTGTGGCCACCCCGGCCTGGAGATGAGCTTGCTACCGAGGCTGACGCTCCGCCCATGCCCAAAATGTTCAGTACCGATGGTTTGGCGCTGGACGGTAAACTCAATCCCAAGGCCGAGCTCAAGATTCGGGCGGTGGAGCGTTGGGCGCTGCTGATCGCAAACCGCGGTGAAGAGGCGTTCATGTATCTCTCCCCCGGCTACCAGAAAACCCATGAGAAAGTGCGTTATGCAGCTGAGATGGCGGGGCGTCCGGTGCGCTGGTTTCGTGCTGCATTTGACCATGCCGAGTGCGCGAGTGAAACCAGTTGCGAAGTCACGCTGCTGGTTGATTTTCGCGTCCGCATGTCAGCTGGCATGGGCACCACCGAGTCGTTTGCCTTCGTGAAAGAGCGCTGGATAGCCACAAACGGCGTCTGGTACCATCTACCCCCTGATGCGGGCTAATGAGGGATTGCATTGCCCTCGACCTTGCCGTAGCATTAGGCTTGCTGTTGCCTGCCCCGTTCGCACTTGGCGTTCAAACGTCAAGGCAGGGCGAGGCAGAAGCAAGCAAACAAAGCCCTGTGATCAATTTAGGAGTGTTGTGATGAAAAAGAATGCCCTGACGAACGCGGTCATCGCGGGCATCGCCGGTGTGGCGGGCATCGCGAGCGTCGCAAATGCAGTGAACATCAACCCGGATGGTCTGGGTGAAGTGCTGATCTACCCGTATTACACGGTGAACGCTGGCAACCAGACGCT
This sequence comes from Lysobacterales bacterium, assembly GCA_031391205.1. Classification (GTDB taxonomy): domain Bacteria; phylum Pseudomonadota; class Gammaproteobacteria; order Xanthomonadales; family Ahniellaceae; genus 0-14-3-00-62-12. The sequence continues at coordinate 19,039 of JANMUE010000070.1, forward strand.
GATCTCGGTTGTCAACACCACCGACGCCGGCAAGGCGGTCAAGGTTCGCTTCCTCGAGGGTCGTAACTCTCGCGAAGTCTTGGACTTTAACTTGTACCTGTCGCCGTTCGACGTCTGGACCGCTTCGGCGTTCTCGCTGTCGGATACCGGCCCGAACAACCCGGGTAACCTGGTTACGACGGACAACAGCTGCACCGTGCCCCGCATCAAGGGCAACACGCAGCTGCCGGCTCTGGCTAACGGCAATCGCTATGCGCCGTTCCTGAACTACGCTTACATTGGTCCGGCGAACCCGGATGCAGGTCCGGACTCGCTGGATCGTACCCGCGAAGGCCATTTCGAAATGATCGAAATGGGCGAAGTGGTTAATCGTGAGCGCGTCTCGTTGACGGACATCACCCACACGGGTGGCGTGCCGAACAACTGCGGTCGTGTCGTGTCGGCTTGGTTGCCCGCGTCTTCGGGTCCGACCGTTGCCTACTGGACCTTCAATCAGTTGATCGACATGGATCCGCCGCAGGGTGGCCTGTTCGGCGCAGCGTCGATTGTTGACGCGCTGGCCGGCACCATGATGGCCTACAACGCTGACGCAATCGACGCGTTCAGTGCTGAAGTGCTGCACACCAACCCGGGTTCGCTGGCTCCGGCTTTGACGAGCGCCAACACCACGCCGACCACGGCCGTGGCTAACGTGTTCAACAACGGCGTTGTCCAGACTTCGACGTACCTGATTGCCAACGCAATCGACGCCGTCTCGGCCGTGTTCATGCACGACGCCATGTTCAACGAGTTCGTCACCAGCACATCGGTTGGCGGCGCGTCGGAGTGGGTTGTGACCTTCCCGACCAAGTTCGCATATGTCGACCAAGCGTTGAATCCGCTTACTCCGGTGCCTCCGTTTACCCGTCTGTTCCCGCTGGTCACGACGTCGACCAACTCCGGAATCTCGGCAGTTGACGTCAACCTGACCGTGTTCGATCGTGAAGAAGGCCCGAGCGGTACGATCTGCAATGATCCGAACGGATGTATCCCGTTCTCGCCGTTGCCCCCGGAAGGCACCGTTACGACCCCGCAGCTGTTGTGGGAAACGAACGTGATCACCTTCAACCAGCCGAACTCGATCACCGCAGGTAGCACGGTGCTCGGATCGCGCTTGGTCGCCAACGTTCAGGCGGCAGACATCGGTGTATTTGATGGTTGGATGCGTCTTGGCCTGTACAACAGCGTCAACACCCCGCCGTCGCTGATCCATCTGCACCAGACCCGTCCGGACACAACCGGTGGTCGCTGGAGTGGTTTGCCGGGCACCGGTTTCTGGGCTGTCTCGTTCACCAACGGCCAGCTGACCCCGGGCGTGCTGTCGAACTACGCTGCTGCTTATCGTCACCGTGGTTCGCGTAGCTATGGAATCGCTCCGCCGGCTCCGTAAGTTGACGCTGTAACGCAGTACTGATTGGCCAGAATCCCCGCGAAAGCGGGGATTCTGCTTTTCAAGCGTCCAAAATTTATTGGTGCGGGGCCAGACCCGCATGCTCCTGACCTTCAGCGATGCTCCGAAAGGTCCACAGCGTCCCTGCGTTGCTAAGATATAGTGGGTGCGCTATCCAGTGCCCGATGAACAGCACTATACGAGCCTGAGTAAACATTCAGAGCACTTGCCGCATGCTGGGCGGCTCGAACGATATGCAAGGACCGAGCTGATCGGTCGCGGCTGGCATGACGCGCTTGCGTCCCGATGATCGTCAGTTCCCGAAAGTCGACACTGCTGACCAACTGAATCTCTTGTCTCGCGCCGTTGCTTCACGGCACAGACCGAGTGGTAGGCGCAGGGTCCGATCCGCGCGCTTTTGACTTTTCCGCCCCTGCCCGAAAGATCAAAAAGCGCGTGGGTCGGGCCCCGCGCATACAGAAGCAGGCACACTTTCGCTAATTACATACCTTCAAATATTAATACCGTTAACACCAAGATCGGCGCTGTCAGACCGAATTCGGATTCAGATGCGCCGCAGGCGTTGTTCTCCAGCGGCACGTGGCGCTTACCGCTGTTCAGGTACCTGAGCGTATCGGCAACACGTTTCATCGGCTAAATCCTGCCGCTGATCGTGCAAACACAATCGCTTTCGAGGCGATTAGGATAAAAGATAGCGCGGCCGATGGCGGGACTCAGTGCGATCTACGCGGAGCTGTGCCAGCACAGTAGAAAATTTCTCTGATGAACAGCGCCTTAAATAACCCTTTTTCAACATCAAATGCGGAGAATGTGCGCGACGCAGGGGTATACTCGTGAGTAGATACGCACGGGGCCCAATCTGCCCAAACAGATGCGCTTGCATGAACACAGTTTCCACCCCACATCCGGCGCAATCGGCCGGCAGCGTAAGGAACACGGCGTGACCAGACTCCGCATTAAATATTGCCTGACGACATTGTTCGTCCTCCTCTGCGGCACGCTCAACGCGGCGACCATCACCCTCAGCACCAAATTGGCACCCGTTGCCGGCGAAGCCGCAAGCTTCGACCGCATGGGCCAGGCTGTGGCGGTCTCTGGCAATACAGCCGTCGTCGGCGCTTACCTGGCTACTCAGAGTGGCTCATCCGATGCCGGAACGGCCTACGTGTTTCTCCGCAATGGCACCGCATCGTGGGCACGCCAGCAAAAGATTGCGCATCCCAACCCCGCGGTGAATGATTTGTTTGGCAATGCCGTGGCCATTTCCGGCGACACCATTGCCATCGCTGCGATACTCGATGATGAGGGAGCTGCAACCAACGCCGGCGCCGTATATATCTTTACGCGCAGCGGCAGTGTGTGGACATTGCAGCAGCGCGTTATCGCCAACGACCCCACGTCCGATGCTGGCTTCGGCCGTTCTGTGGCGATCGAAGGTAATACTTTGCTGGTGGGTGCGCATCGCGCCAACGCGGGTAAGGGCGCAGCCTATGTGTACACGCGCAGTGGGTCCACTTGGACACAGCAACAACGGCTGGTTGCGAGTGACGGACTTGTTGGTGATTACCTAGGTGCCAGTGTCGCTATTTCCGGTGACCGCCTTGTTCTGGGTGCTGAGCGCGCCGATGCTGGAGTAGGATCGCCCACCGTGGTTGCCGATGCCGGTGCCGCGTATGCATTTCAACGGTCCGGGGGCATATGGAGCCAGCAGACCAAGTTGATTCCCGCCACCTTCTCCCAAGACGACAACTTCGGCATCAGTGTCGCCATCAGCGGCGCCACCATTGCGGTGGGCCAACCCTTCCTGGGTACCGGGGTCTCCGACAACAAAGGCGCCGTTATCGTTTTCAGCGAAGCCTCCGGCACCTGGACGCGCACCGCCACCGTCCTTGCATCCGATGCCTCGGCCAATGATTTCTTCGGACGTTCGGTATCGCTTTCCAGCGACATGCTGGTGGTCGGCGCCTATTTCGATGACTTTGATCGGTCATCGACAACGATAGTCAACGGCGGCTCGGCGTATCTGTACCGTCGCAGCGGCAACAACTGGACCGAACTCGACAAGCTGCTGGGCAACGATACCGTGCTCAATGATTTGATGGGCTCGGCGGTGGCGATTTCCGGTGCGGCGATGATCATCGGCGCGCCCCTTGACGGCGCTTCGCCTCTGTCTGAATCAGGCACGGCATTCGTGCATGCACGCGATGATGTCACTGTGACCGATGTGTCGGTAAGCACCGCCACGCCGGCCTTCGGCGAATCCATTTCGATCAGCGCTGTGGTGACCCCAAGTGAGTTTGACGTCGGCACGCCGGAGGGCTTCGTTCAGTTCTTCAGCGGCAGTCTATCGATGGGCACCGTGCAGCTTGGGGCGTCGAATACCGCCACCCTGAACTTCACTCCTTCCTCCTCTGGCAATCATCACATCACCGCGCGCTACAACGGTGACAGCAACCATCTCGAAAGCACCTCGCCCATTCGCACCGTGACGGTGGCCCAGATTGCGACCTCGGTGCAACTCACGCCCCCCGCCGCCAATTCGGTTCCCTATGGCACCAACCTGACCTACACGGCCAACCTTTCGGTGGTCGGTGCGGTCCCGTTGCCCAGCGGCACGATTCGCTTTGTCGATGGATCAACCAACCTCGGCACGGTCACTATGGTCAATGGTGTTGCCACCTTCAATATCAGCACGCTCGGCGTCGGCCAGCACAACATCAGCGCGGTGTATCTGGGTGATGCCAACTATCAGGCCTTCACCACACCGGCCGATGCGATTACGGTGACTCAGGCTGTTGTTTCCATGACCTTGACCACTACGCCGACCTCCACCAGCCTGGAAGGCAATCCGGTCAACGTTATAGCGACGCTCAGCGGTGGCCTGCCCACGGGCCTGTCCGTCGGTTTCGTCATCAACTCGCCAAGCTTGGTGATCCTGGGCAGCGCTACTACCAATGCTTCCGGTATCGCCTCGGTCAACACGGCGGCATTGCCAGCCGGCATCTATCAGTTCACCGCCACCTCCGTCAGCGATAGCAATCACACCACGGCGACCGATACTTCCGCATTGCATAGTGTTCTGGCCGCGGCGAATTTGACCATCACCAAGACCAACAACCAAACCTATGTGGAGAGTGGCAGCACCACCACCTACACCATCGTGGCGACCAATAACGGCCCCAACCCGGTCATCGGCGCCAGCGTGATCGATGACATCGACGACGATCTGGTCACCGGATTGTTTGCACAGAATGCGCCCTGGACCTGCGTAGCTGCTGGGGGTGCTTCGTGCACCGGTGGCGCTGGCGGAACGGGTGACATCAATCTTGCCGTCGATATCCCAGTAGGCGGGACGATCACCGTTGAAGTCGTGGCGCAGTCACGTCCCGATGCCGAGCCCTTCGTCAGCAATACGGCGAGCATCGCGTTGCCGTCCAGCATGGGCGATCCCAACCCGTCGAACAACCAGTCCACGGACTCCGATCCGAGCGGTGTGTTCGGAGACGGATTTGAAGTGCCCAAGCCGTGATGCCCTCCATGACCCCATTCCCGACATCACACCGACCCATCAGCGGGGCACACCGCCCAGCGAACCGGCCCGCGCTGTTCGCGGTAGCCGGAATTGATCCTGCTGAGTCTCTACATAAGGCAACCGTCACCATGCAATTTGAACGATCAACTGCCGCGTCTGGCGCGGAAAGAAGGAGCACCGTGAGCAACGTGAGCAGAAAGATTCGAATCATGGCGGCAGTCGCCGCCGCCGGCCTGGCTTCCTTCGCAATGCAGGCACAGGCAGAAAACCTGCTGCTCAAGCGCGGTGACGGCACCACCATCACCACCATTCCGTTGGTGACCAGTAATGGCTGCACGGTGGTAAGTGGTGGCGATATTGAAGTGCGTCCTCAGCCTACAGGCGGTGAGTCGAACGACGGCTGGTGTCCGCAGGGAACGGTGGTATTGCCTACTGTCACCGTGAGTGTCGACGACACGACGGTCATCGAAACGAACACCACCAATGTCACTTGGCAGACGGCCAATGCAGTTTCATGCACCGGAACAGCAACAAAAAATTTCACCGGCACGCCATTGACCGGCTGGACCGGCACGCGTGCACTGCAGCAAGCAGGTCCAGGGTTAGCAATCACGTTTCCAGAAGACAGTGCGGGTAACTGGGTATTGAAGCTCACTTGCACCAATACCTCGGGCCAAACTACCGGTGATTCGCAAACCATTGTCGTTTCCGACAATGGCGGCGGCGGTGACCCGTCGTGTGTCGGCGTCGACCCAGACTTCAGCCTGACCCGCCAAATCACCATGCTCGACACCATCCATCTGCAGGGCAATGACGAGCACCCGAACGCGCAGCTCGCCATCACCGCCTGGGATGTGATCGCAGGGCCGTGGCCGGCGCGCGTGCAGAACGGTACGATTGCGGTGCGATCGGGCAGTTTTGTGGCACTTGAGTTCAATACCGGAACCGTGACTTCAGCCAACTATGGCGGCACCGTATCGGCACCGAATCGGTTTGGTATTATTCGCACGTTCCAGGCAGCCGCCTACACAGGCAATGTGCTGATGACCATCGCCAAATGCCCCGGTTCATTTGCGGACCTGAAGCTGCCGCAGATGCCGTTGAACGGCAACCAGTTTTGCCGTTTGCAGACCGGTCAGGGTGCGTTCTCCTGGGGGGTGGGCGTCACCGATCCGTTCACTTGCCGATTGGCCGAGAACACGAAATATTACGTCAACGTAGCCTATGTCGATTTCTCGACCGGCATGGCCAACTGCGCGGGCGAGCCTTCCACCGGCTCCAACCCGTTCTCTTGCCACTGGTTTGCTGAGCCGAGATAAGTACGATGACTAATGCCACTGTGCGGGCGATGCTCAGCATCGCCCTGGGAATGTTTTTTGTCACCGCCGCCACCACAGCCACTGCGGCCGAAGAAGCCAATGCCGGCCTGCTGGAGCCCCGTGCCGACGCGGCAAAGGTCGTAGTCAAGCAGGGTGATGTTGAAGTCACCCTGGGCGATGTCGACACCTGGATGCTGGACGTGCCCGAGAAAGACCGCGCCGGCTTCATCCGGAATTCCGAACGCATCGAACAGATGCTGTTTCAGATGCTGGTGATGAAGCAGGCCAATCGCGACGCGCGCGCCGCCGGCCTGGACAAGAAGCCGTATGTCGCGGGCCATATGACGATGGCCTCGGAGCGCACTCTGGCTCGTTACCAGATGGAGGCGGTGAAGAATGCGATCAAGGCACCCGATTTCAGCGAACTGGCAACAGAGAAATACGCCGCCGATCCGGGGCAGTTCCGCGAGCCGGATACCGCGACGCTGGTACATCTGCTGATCACCGAGGGCGAGCGCGGCTCCGATGCGGCGGTCACGCTGATACAAAAGCTGCATAAGCGCACACTGAAAGACCCGAGCAAGCTTCAAGCGCTGGTGATGGAGTATTCCGATGACTCCAGCAAGGGTGGCAACCAGGGCCTGCTCAAGGACATATCGCTGGCTACGCTCGATCCCGCGTTCGCTGATGCGGCACGCAAGCTTGAACCGGGTCGGGTATCGGAGCCGGTGAAGTCCCAGTTTGGCTGGCACATCATTCGGCTCGACGCCATCACGCGTGGTCGTCAGCCAGCATTCGATGAAATCAAGGCCAAGATCGTGGCTGATCTGGAAACGGACTACATAGACAAGACGTTCCGCGCCTATGTCGACGAACTGCGTCAGCGCCCGCTGGATCCCAATCCGGAAATACTGGCCGATCTGCCTTATCGTTATGGCGGTCAACCCGAAACAGCGGCCCCCGCGGCACCCGCCCCTGCGGCGCCTGAAGCCACACGCTAAGCGTATATTGGCGGGTCGCGTTAAGCAGCCTGCCATTTCGCTTCTTACAGCGTCGGCAATGGTGCGGTTTGAAATGTAGGCTGGCGGGTGAGGTGAGTCGATTTGACGGTGCCGTCCGGCATCCTCAGACGAGCCGAACGCCCGGCGGTACCGCCGGGTCGGAGAGCGCCTAACCCCAGCAGATCATAGAATTTGCTGGGGTTCGCTGTGCTCACCGCCAGCCTACGGGTACAGTGCGCGGGTCCACGACCCTCGTCGCCCTCAAGAATGAGCCATAGTGGCTTGAACGCCTCCGCAAGCCAGACCCAATCCGCGCTTACGCTCCTAGTGGCGTTGGTGCGCCGTGACATACGCGATCGCTACCTGGGCACGGTCAGTGGCCTGCTGTGGGCGTTTCTCGGTCCGGCGCTGACGCTGCTGATCTACGCGTTCGTGTTCCAGACGCTGATGAAGGTGCGCGTGCCCAGTGCGGGTGCAGCGGGCTTCGTGCCCTTCCTGGCGCTGGGCCTTTGGCCCTGGTACGCATTTGCCGATTCGCTGGGGCGCGGTACCAACGCCATCGTGGGCAATGCCGCGCTGCTGGGAAAGATCGCATTGCCACGCTATCTGCTGGTTCTGGTGCCGGTCATCAGCAGTTTTGCTGTGCATACCCTGGGCTTCATTGCCGTCACGATTGTGTTGTTTGCCAGCGGAACGGATATCGCCCTCGGCGGTTTGATGATGTCCGCGCTGTGCCTGTTCGGCATTTTGGTCCTGGCCACCGGTCTGGCACTCTGGCTCGCCACGTTGAACGTATTTCTGCGCGACGTATCGGCCATGCTGCCGCAGATTCTTACGCTGTGGATGCTGATCACACCAATCTTTTTCCATATCGCAACGATTTCGGAACGGCTTGCGCGCCTGCTCGCACACAATCCCATGCTGGGCTGGATCGAACTGATCCGCTCCTCGTTGCTCGGCCTGCCCCTGCCATCGACAGGCTCGATCGTGGAAGCGGTGCTGTGGAGCGTATTCGCGCTGATCAGTGGAGCCTATGTGTTCCAGCGTGCGCAACCGCATTTCGAGGACTATTTATGAGCGAGCTACCGGTGCGTGGGTTACCGGTGAGCGAGCAGCCATTGGTGCGGCTGCACCAGGTCAGCAAGGCCTTTCCGCGGGTGTTCCGCAGCGCCGATCGGTTGCGTGCGTTGTACCAATTGCTGATCGGTCGGAAGCCCGAGCAGCAATCCGTGGTGCTGCAGGACATCAATCTCGAGGTGATTCGCGGCGAATCGCTGGGGCTGATCGGTGTCAATGGTGCGGGCAAGTCGACATTGCTGAAGATCATCACCGGCGTGCTGACGGCAAGCTCGGGTGAGGTCGCGGTACGCGGACGGGTTGCACCGCTTCTGGAACTCGGCGCAGGCTTCCATCCCGAGTACACCGGCCGCGACAACATCCGCCTCAATGCCACTCTGCTGGGCATGAGCAGTGCCGATATCGAGGCGAATATCGACGGCATCATCGCCTTCGCCGATATCGGTCGCTACATCGATGAGCCGGTCAAACACTACTCATCCGGCATGATCGTGCGCCTGGGGTTTGCCGTGGTCGCCGCAACCAAACCCGACTTGCTGATAACGGACGAAGTGCTCGCCGTTGGCGATGAGAGCTTCCAAAAGAAATGCGTGCAGTGGATCGAAAACTTTCTGACCGAGGGCGGCACCTTGCTGCTGGTCAGCCACAGCATGTATCACATTCAAAAGCTTTGCCGGCACGCCTGTTGGCTGCATGAAGGCCGCATCCATCAAATCGGTGATGTATTCGATGTCACCCAGGATTACCTGGCCTGGCACGAACGCAACTCAATCGCGCAGACCGCAGCCGGGCGCCAATCCGCTGCCGCCGGCGACTATGCGATCACCGAATTGAAGGTCAATGACAGCGACGGCACCGCAGCGCTTCTGCTGTCGCGCGATCAACCGCTGAGTGTGGCAGTGACGCTGCGGGCCCGCGATGGTCGTTCACCGCTGCTCGCCGTAGGCATCAAGCGCACCGACGGCACGCCGGTATACGGGCTGACCTCGGATATGGACTCGGCGCCTCCGGAAGCGATTTCATCCGAGCTATACCGCTGGCAGCTGCATTTCGACGCGTTACCGCTGCTGCCCGGCAGCTATCTGCTTGCCGTGCATGCCATGGACCCTGAAGGCGTACGACTGTTCGATACGCTGGAGCGCGGCCTGATCGTGCGCGGACAGACGCGGGAATTCGGCATGGTCAGGCTGTCGCATCGTTGGGGGTCGTAGTGCCGTCGCCATCGCCACGCCCTGACGTCATCGTGCCGATCTACAACGCCGCCGCAATGGTGGTTGACATGCTCGCCAGTCTGAAGCGCACCTTGAGTGCAGAGGATCATGTGGTGCTGATCGACGATGCCTCGACCGAGGCAGGAGTCGCCATCGCGCTTAGAGCGTTCGAGTCTTCAGCGCCCTTCCGGGTAACGCTTGTGGCCAATGAACAGAATCTCGGATTCGTTCGCACCGTCAACCGTGGCATGGCGCTGACTCGGCGTGATGTCGTGCTGCTGAACTCGGACACGGTGACGACGACAGGATGGCTGGAGCGTCTGCAGGAATCAGCGGACAGCGACGCACGCATTGCCACCGCGACGCCGTTTTCGAACAATGCCGAAATCTGCTCGTTCCCGGAATTCTGTACAGCCAATCCTGAGCCTGAAGATGCCGAAGCGATTGCACGCGCACTGTCTGCGGGAACACCGGCTTATCCTTACTTGCCTACCGCTGTTGGATTCTGCATGTATATCCGCCGCCGTGCACTGGACGAACTGGGCGACTTTGACGCCGCAACCTTTGGCCGTGGCTATGGCGAGGAAAACGATTTCTGCATGCGTGCTGCCGGACTTGGCTGGCGCAACGTGCTCTGTGATAACGCCTATGTCGTGCATCGGGGCGGGGCTTCGTTCTCATTGACGGGCGAACGCCCGGGTGGCATGGCGCTGGCCCGGCTCAACGCCCGCTACCCCGGCTACAATGCCCAGGTTGAGGAGTTCATCCGAGCCGACCCGCTTGCACCGATACGCGCTGCGGCCTTGGGCAGGATGACCGCGATCTGAAGCGACACGACGTCGCCCACCGAGGTTCCATTGAGCAAGTTCCCTTGAACAGCATGCCATTCACCGGCGAACGCTTTACGCCCGAGTGCCTGCGCGAGATGTGGTACGAGCACTACCACCGCTACGCGTTCGCCCGTGCCATGGTCAAAGGTCGCCGTGTCGCCGATGTCGCCTGTGGTGAGGGCTACGGCGCGATGTTGCTGGCACAGACCGCGATGTCCGTGCACGGCGTCGATATCAGCGCCGACGCGATCGCGCATGCGCGCTCACGCTATGCGGCGCAGTCCAATCTGAGTTTCGAGCAGGGTGATGCCTGCCAGTTGTCTTTGCCCGACGCCTCTCTGGATGTCGTCACGTCCTTCGAAACCATCGAGCATCTGGAAGCCCAGGAACAACTGCTCGCCGGTTTCGCCCGTGTGCTCAAAGACGATGGCGTGCTGGTGATTTCCTCGCCCGACAAACGTACCTACAGCGACGAACGCGGTTACCAGAACGAATTCCACGTACGCGAGTTGTATCGCGACGAATTTCTGGCGCTGCTGCAGCGGTATTTCGGCCATGTCCGCCTGTACGCCCAAAAGCTTCTGTTTCAGTCGGCGATCTGGAGCGAGCAGTCGGGTGCGGAGCGCACGGCCGTGCTGCATACGTCGTCGCGCGACGCGGCGGATATCAGTGACGAACCGAGTTACTCGGCGATGTACTACATCGCGGTGTGCACCAGGCAGGCCGCGGCGATGCCCAGGCTGGTGGATCTGGATCTGTTCGGCGACATCGAAGAGTCGGTGTACCGTCATTACGAACATGAAATCCGCAAGAACATGCAGGCAGGCGCGGTTCTGCAGCAGTCTGCTGCCGACCTGAATGCCGAACGTGCCGCACATGCGCAGACCCGAACGGCGCTGACAGATGCGCAGGCACGGCTGAACGAAATGCAATCGAAGCCGACACAGCGTCCCTGGTGGAGACGTTGGTCGGCCAAATCAGAGTGAGGAACCATGGAGTTCAATTTTTCGATGGATGCCACGCCGCGCGTCGCGGTTAATGCGGGCGCGCCGTTGTTTGCCTCGGTGGTGGGGGTCGCGTCTGATCTCGGCGGTGGCGAGTGTGTGTTCCGCACCACCGATGGACAGACGCATGTGATGACGCATCAGGTGCTGCAGGCGATGGACCATTGCCGAAGTTTTCTGTCGTTGTCTGAACACGTTCAAGCCGTGCGTCAGGTCATTCCGTCGGCGCCGGCCGAAGGCATCGCACGCGTACTCGATAGCCTGGTGACGCGACGGCTGTTGATTTCGGAGCAGGACTTTATCGGTGCGATGCAGGCGCAGACAGAGCGCGCCAGCGATGCGCCGCTGCAGATGTTGATCCGCGCCGCCGATCGTAGTGAAGGCGTGCTGAGGCTACTGCAGTCATTGGCAGCGGCCAGTGACTGGCAAGAGCATATCGGGCAGATCACTTTGCTGAGCGGCGCCACCACATCAGGTGTGCGCGCGCAGCTTCAGGCGTCGCTGGAGTCTCTCGGCCAAGCCAGTGGACGCCGTGTGCGCATGATCGATGTCGGCGACTGCCAAGCGCGGCTGCGCCGCGTTGCTGGAACAGATGCGCAGTTGCTGAAGTCGCTGGAACCGTTGCTTGGCGCGAAATCCCCGCTGTCTGCCGGTCAGTCGTTCAACCTGGCGATGACCGTGATCGTCGGTGGGCGTGGCCTCATTCTGGATGAGCATGTGCAATGGCCGTTGCAGCGCCATGCCGAGTTTCGACGTGGGTTGGAGTTGCGTCCCGTCGATCAGGTGTCGGCGCGATTTTCTGCGGCGGTCGGCGATGCGGGAGCAGAGGGATTGCTGCGCGAACACGATCTGGCCTGTGGAGCCAGTCTGGGCAACCTGCTCGGCAGTGATCGATCCAGTGCGTGGAAATTAGGCGATCTGCGCGGCGTCTCGCTTTCCGAATTTCTGACCGACTCCGGCGACTGCCGCATCATTGGAACTATCGCCGGTGCGCGCGGCGGCCTGCGTTCGATGAGCGTCGAAGACCTGTTTCTGCTCGATGCCGAGAGCCGCCATTCTTTCAGTGCTGACCGTGAGCGCTATCTGGCGCAGCTGCAGCGCGCCAATGTCTGGACCGGCACGCGCCGTGCAGCGTTGACGCGGCGCAGTTCCGATCTGCCATTCACCCTGGACGCCAGCGGCTTCCTGCCATTTGCATTGCCCGGCGGCGGTTCCGCAGGATCAGCATTCAGTGGCATGTTGAGCATGGTACGGCCGAATGCGACCTTGCTGCAGCTGCCCGACGCCATCGGCTACGACGACGGCGGTCGTGGTGCCGCGGAAATCGGCAAGCAGCCATTGACGCCAGATTTTGATCGCTTCGTTACCGATTTCCTGGTGACACGCACGCCGGACATCCGTGCAGGCTCAGCTGTGGCACGTATGCATACGGCTGCGGCGATGTTGCGCGATCTGGCCGAAGCCGGTCAGGCCGATCTCACCACGTTCAGCGCAGAATATCTGCAGTACACCCGCAGTGACCTGATCGGACGATTGCAACGAGCCGCAGAGGAGGCCGGTGCGGATGCGCCGGTGCATTGGCTGGCGGATCTGCGTGCCATCGTGACCGCCAACGGACGTGCGCTGGTGCAGTCGCAACTCCCGCAACTACTCGGAGACACCGACGCCGATACTGAAACTTTTGCGTCGCGATTGGCGCAGCGATTGCAGCAGATCGCCGATGTGATGGAGGCCTGGCCAATACTCTGGGATCGACTGCAGGACGAGGCCAGCAGCGCCAAGGGTCGTTCCGAGTGACAGAACCTGTCGCGGGAAGCAGCCAGGGCGTGGATGTCGTCATCGTCGCCTGCAACAGCGGTGCACTTCTTGAAGACTGCGTCGCGCGTGTGCTGATGGCCGAGCGTTGTGCCTCGGTGTGCCTGTTCGACAATGCCTCGAACGATGGCTGGCCAAAGCGTGTAGCCCATCGCTTTTCCGGTGACGCGCGCTTCTCGTTGCTGGTCAGCGAACGCAATCTCGGCTTCGGGTCAGGCTGCAATCGCGCTGCCGCACAGCGCAAAGGGCCCTGGGTACTGTTTCTGAATCCCGATTGCCTGATTGAACAGGACACTCTGACGGAACTGCTCGCCATCGTCGAAGCGCAAGCCGATGTCGGCGTGCTCGGCGCCGATGTGCGCGACGCGCTTGGCCGTGACGAGCCCGCGGCGCGTCGACGCTCACCTACGCCGATGCGCCTTCTGCGTGATCAGCTTCCGATGCTTGGAATCAGCAGCGATGGCGTGCATCAGGCACGTTCCAGCGAGCGGATACAGGCCGTCGACGCCTGTTCCGGCGCGTTGATGCTCTTGCCGCGTTCAGTATTTGAACGCGTGGGCCGCTTCGACGAGGCGTTCTTTCTGCACGGCGAAGACCTGGATCTGTGCGCGCGGGTGCGTGCGGCCGGTCTTCGCGTCGCCGTGGCGAACGAGGTGCGCGTGGTCCATCGCCAGGGGAGTTCCAGCAAGGCACGGCCAGTATTCGTGGCCTGGCACAAGCATCTGGGGCTGGGGCGCTATCTGCTGCGTCAGCATGCGGGATCGGGACTGCAGCGCATGTTGATTGTGCTGGGAATTGCCGCGGCATTTTTGTTCCGCGGCTTGCCTGGTGCCTGGATGTCCAGATCGCCGTTGTAGGCGCGGTGCTGTAGGGCAAGCGTGTCGCTTGCCGCCTCAACGATTCCGCACGCTTGAGAAGGCGACGACGCGCTTGCCCTACAGCTGCTGGCTGGCCTCAAGTATGCCAAGCGGGTCAGGCCCGCATCTACAAATCTACTTCAGCGCCTTGAAGCGAATGCGATGCGGCTGATCGGCGTCGGAGCCCAGTCGGCGATGACGATCGGCATCGTATTCCTTGTAGTTGCCGGCGAAGAACTCGACGCGAGAGTCGCCTTCGAAGGCGAGGATATGCGTGCAGATGCGATCCAGGAACCAGCGATCATGCGAGATGATCACCGCGCAG
>JANMUE010000120.1:0-5228 GCA_031391205.1 Lysobacterales bacterium
GTCGCCACTCCGGGTTGGGTTATGCAATACCGAACGAGGTGTACTCGTCCTGGTTGACTCGACAACAGCGGGCGGCATGAGCGCTACGTTCGTACTCGGAAAACGCGGTCAACCTCACTACTGATCAAGTATTCGGGTCGCGAATAGTTGATCAGAGGTTCCCTAGCTTCGTCTCCAAGCCGCCGATGGGGTGGCTTATCCCGGTTTTTTCATTTCCCTCTTAAGTCCCGTTTTGGTACCAATACCATTGCTGCGATGCAGCATCGAATGTTCGTGTTTGGTGGCTAAATGTTAACGAAATGTGTCGCAAAATTGGCATTTCAATGGTACGCTTTTATAGTACCACTTTAGACCGCATGTGTTTGCTAGTGCATTGACGGGAATCAATTGGTCGATGTGATGTTCGCGGTTTGCACTGTGGTATCAGAGCGCGCCCCCATCCATAAAGGGAGGTGCGAAGCCAACTACAGATGGAGGAACGCAACATGTCGCAGCAACACAAACGCCGGAGATCTCTCAAGCCAACCCTCACCGCGCTCAGCACCGCGGTTGCGCTGACGCTGAGCACGCAGGCATCAGCCACTGAGGTGGCACCGTATTTCTACACCTGGGGATGGGGCGACGGCTCATACAAGATCAAATCGCTCGCCGACGCCAAGAATCTCGCCACGGCCAATGCGGTAACGCTGGCCTTCGGCATCGCCGAAGGTGGCGCCTGCACCTTGGGCGGCGGCATGCAGAACGTCTACGGTTCAATGCGTACGGACCTGCAGAGCTATCTTGCCGGCGGCAACAAAGTGATCCTGTCGTTCGGCGGCGCCTTCGGTACCTATCTGGAAAGCGCGTGCACTGAAGACGGCATGTTCAATATCATCAAGGGGCTGCTCGATACCTTCCCGCAGATCCGCTCCGTCGACTTCGACGTCGAAGGCGGGCAGCTCGGCAACACGGCGCTGAATGGCAAGCGCAACAATGTCATCAAGCGTTTGCAGACGGCGTATCCCGGCCTCTACGTGTCCTTCACGCTGCCGGTGCTGCCGTATCTGAACCAATGGAACGAAATGGGCATGACGCAGGCGGGCCAGGCGCTGGTGAATTCCGCCGCTCAAGCCGGCGTCAACATCTCGATCGTGAATGGCATGGCCATGGACTTCGGCTCGGCATTCAGCAACGGCAAGCTGATGGGCAATCTCGCGGTCTCTGTGGCTGAAGAAATGTTCAAGCAGCTGAAGGTGATCTATCCCTCGAAGTCCGATGCGCAGCTCTGGGGCATGATCGGCATCACGCCGATGATCGGCCAGAACGACACGCCGACCGAGGTGTTCCATCCCTCCGACGCAGTGATCCTCACCAACTTCGCCATCCAGAAAAATCTGGGCCTGCTCTCGCAGTGGGCGCTACAGCGTGATCAGGTAGGCACCGGCAACCTTGCGATCTACAGCCAGTTCAACCAGTCCGACTACCAGTACTACAAAGAATTCAAGCGCGCGAAGACCGGCACTCCCACGCCTACGCCGACTCCGACACCAACGCCGACTCCGACTCCTACACCCACGCCCACTCCAACTCCCACGCCGACCTGCTACCTCGCGTGGAATTCCGCAACGGCGTACACATCAGGCAACACGGCCAGCTACAACGGCGTGAATTATCGCGCCAACTATTGGACGCAAGGCAACAACCCGTCGACCAACAACGGTGGCGTAGGAAGTGGTCAACCGTGGACGATCGTCAACAGCTGTACACCGACGCCCACGCCCACTCCGACACCAACGCCGACGCCGACGCCGACTCCAACTCCAACTCCAACACCCACTCCAACTCCGACGCCGACACCAACACCCACACCGACTTGCCCTGTGTGGACCGAAGGACCGACCTATAACGTTGGCACGGTGGTGACATATCAAGGTCAGAGCTACACCGCGTTGCAAACGCACACGGCACACCCGGGCGCAGGTTGGAATCCGGCGGCTACGCCTACGTTGTGGCGGGTTGGCGGTTCATGCACGCCAACGCCAACACCGACTCCAACACCGACTCCAACCCCCGCGACGACCACCATCGCTCAAGCCAGCTCAACGAGTGTGCTGTTTACGGTTAATACCGGCAGTTGGGCCGATGTGCATTACAAGATCAATGGCGGTGGCCAGTTGAACGTGCGCATGACGCAGTTGAACGGTAAAAACACATTGACCGTTCCGGGTTTGAAGGCGGGTGACGTGGTTGTTTACTACTTCACGTACTGGGATGTGGCAAACAGCACGGCAATCATCACAACAAGCAAGTCATACACCCTGACCGGAACGACACCGACGCCCACACCCACCCCCACCCCGACGCCGACCCCTACAGCCATCACCCAGCCCAATTCAACGAGCGTGCTCTTTACCGTAAACACGACGAGCTGGGCCGATGTGCATTACAAGATAAATGGCGGTGGCCAGCAAAACGTACGCATGACGCAGGCCAGCGGAAAGAACACTTTCAGCGTTCAGGGCTTGAAGCTTACGGACGTCGTTTCATACAACTTTACCTACTGGAACACCGCAACTAACGGCGCTGTAGACACGGCGATACAAAGCTATACGCTAAGGTAATATTTTCGTTTAGCGTTGCCCGGAACACTCTGGGCCAGAGTAAGCATTTTCAAAAGGAATGCTTGCTCTGGCCCAGAGTGTTCAGATCGCGCAATTGACAGAACTCAAGCACTGGCGCGGCGTTCAGGCCGTTTTCGGCCTGGCATGCTCGCTGAATGGCGATCTACGATTGACGTTCGAAGAACGCAGAGTTATTCGCGGTCCCCCAGTCAGTCGCCGCGATCAGCCGTGGCACGCGGCGCGATCTTGCCACCGGCGTCTGATGTCTTGCCGCCGGTAAACGGGATGAGTGCCGGCACGCGTTCGCGGTAATGGCGATAGTCGTCACCGAGATGATCGATCAGATCTTTCTCCTCAAACCGGATGGCGATGAGGATGTATGCCGTGGTGGCGACCGCAAACAACAAGTGCGTCGCGGTCATCGTCGGCGTTGCCCAGAAAATGAGCAGCCAACCGACATAGATGGGATGACGCACCAGGCGATACGGGCCAAGCGTTTTGAATTTGATGTCGGTGTACGGTTTGTCCCTCAAGTACAGCCATATCTGGCGCAGGCCGAAGAGATCGAAATGATCGACGGCAAACGTGGATGCCACGAGGAGCAACCACCCGAAGGCGTAGATGCTGTAGAGCACGTTCGCGGCCATGCCATCGACGGACCAGATCGCGCCACCCAGCGGCCGCCAGAAGACGAACAACAGGATCAACGCGAGACTCGATGCGAGCACGTAGGTGCTGCGCTCGGCCGGCTCCGGGATGAACCGCGTCCACCAGCGCTTGAATGCGGGACGCGCCATCACACTATGCTGGATCGAGAAGATCAGCAGCAGCAATAAATCGATTACCACGTTGGCGACGATGCCACCGTCAGACGGCGAGTCGATGGAGCGCGGCACCCAGAGGTTGCCAATAAATCCGATGGCGTACAAAAACGTTGCGAAGAAAACAACGTAACAAGACACGCCGTACAGGAACACAGTCAATCGTTTGAACATGGAGGTACTTTCATCGTTTGTGGTTCTCAATTACCAGCTCATTTACCAGCTCATTTACCAAATTCGCACACGAGTCGACGGCTCCAGGTAGAGTTGCTGCCCCGGCTGCACATCGAAGGCGTCATACCACGCGTCGATATTCCTGACCGTGGCGATGCGATAGTTTTCGGGCGCGTGGTCGTTAGTAACTTGCTTTCTCAATCCCTCTTCACGATATTTGCTGCGCCAGCCACGCGCATAGCCGATGAAGAACTGACGGTCCTGCTGGCGCACGTACTCTTTGTCGGCTGCCCTGCTGCCAAGCGTAGACCGATACGCATCAAAAGCGGCCGCCAGTCCGCCCAGGTCTGCAATGTTTTCGGTCAGCGTCAGCTTGCCGTCGATGGCCAGATCCGGAAACGGCCGATAGCCGGAGAACTGTTTCACCAGCGGCTCATACGATGCCTCGTACCGCGAGACATCTTCGGGTGTCCACCAGCGGCGGAACCGGCCGTCCGCTTCATAATCGGCACCCAGCGAATCGACAAAATGACTCACCTCGTGACCGACGATGGCGCCAATCGCGCCGTAGTTCATTGCATCCGAGGCGCCCGGGTCAAACTTCGGTGACTGCAACAGGGCGGCGCTAAAGTTGTATGAATTCTGCTGGAACAAAAGCACCGCACCCACCCACTGCGGCGCAACGCACCATTCGGTCCTGTCCACGGGTTTGCCCAGCTTGGCCAGGGTTTGACGGTAATTGCGGTCGGCGATGCGCTTGAGGTTACCCACCGCATTGGCCGGGTCCACGGCCAGACCAGAATAGTCCTGCCATTTTTCCGGATAACCGACGCCGAAATACAACGCCTTCAACTTGGCGAGCGCCACGGTCTTGCTATTGGGCGACATCCACGTCACCGCCTCTACCCTTCGCGTGAATGCCGCGACCACATTGGCGACGATGGTTTGCACACGCGCCTTGTGCTCGGCGGGAAAGTGGCGTTCGGCATATAGCCCGCCGATAGCGTCGCTCATGGCTGACTGGGTTACTGCGGTCGCGCGTTGCGTGCGCGCACTTTGCGCCTGGCCGGTCACCTCCCCGCGTAACGCCAACGCGTGATCGGCGAAGACACGCGGCAGCACATCGGCGTTTGCCGCAATGACACGCACGCGAAGGTAATCCTTCCACGCTTGCAAGGGCTGCGACGCAACCAAAGCGGCCACGCCCTTCACGGCGCTGGGCTGCCAGGCAACGAACTCCTTTTGTTTGGCCAGACCTGCCGCCGCGAAGAACGCGGACCAGTCCATGCCCGGCGCCTCGCGAGCGAAGTCGGCGCGCGTCCACAGATTGTCGGCATTGCGTTCATTGCCTGAAACCGCTTGGGTTGCGTGGCTGTGCGCGATCGCGGTTTCCAATGCCATCACCGCTTCAGCTCTCTTCGGCGCTGACGTTGCGTGACGGGAATCCGCGAGCGCCAAGACGCGGGCGACGGCTTCCTGATATCGCGCTCGCACTGCCTGCATACCGGGTTTGGCGCTGAGATAGTGCTCGCGGTCCGGCAGGCCCAAGCCGCCCTGCACCAGAAAGGCGACGTAGTTTTTCTCACCATGAATGCTCACCTGCATCGCCAGACCGAGCACGTGTGAAGAGCTG
>JANMUE010000138.1:0-2770 GCA_031391205.1 Lysobacterales bacterium
TCAAGCAATACGGCAAGCAGATGCAGGCGGCCCCCGACAAACAGCTATCACTCACCGATCCCGATGCACGCTCGATGGCCACCAGTGGTCGTGGTACGGGGATGGTGGGTTATAACGTGCAAGTCGCGGTTGATACCCAGCATCACCTGATTGTCGCTCACGAAGTCACCAACGTCGGACATGACCGAACCCAACTTACCGCCATGGCAACCTTGGCACGCGAGGCCATCGGTACCGACACGCTGACGGCCCTGGCTGATCGCGGCTACTTCAAGGGAGAAGAAAATCAAGCGTGCGAACAGAACGGGATCATTCCCTTGATGCCCAAGACCATGACCTCGGGTAACACCGCCCAGGGACAGTTCGATAAACGCGATTTTATTTACGACGCACAACGTGATGAATACCGCTGTCCGGCACGGCAGCGCGCCATTCGTCGCTTCGCCACGATCGAGCATGGGATGACGGTCACCAAGTATTGGTCGTCTGCGTGTCCGCGCTGCCCGCTCAAAGCACGCTGCACCAATGGTGATTACCGGCGGATCACCCGCACGGAATACGAAGATGCCCTTGACCGGATGCAAGCTCGACTCGACACCCAGCCGGACGCGATGCGTGTGCGGCGACGAACGGTTGAGCACACTTTCGGTACGGTCAAATCATGGATGGGTGCCACACACTTTCTGACCAAAACAATGCCACGGATCAGTACCGAGATGAGCTTGCATGTCCTGGCTTACAACTTCAAACGTCTGCTGCAGATGTTCGGTACGCAGCAACTGATCCAGATGATGAAAACATAGCGTCTTTTACTTCACGATCCCGGTCCAACTACAGAATCCTATTCGTGATGCCTAATTGATCGGCCAAGCACACCATTACCCTGTTTCAAAATCCTGTTTTCACACAGCCTCGGCCCACATGAGACAGTCGAGTATCGCCCCCAATTTTCCCGATAGTAGCCGGTCGAGTGGCTGCTTTGCGCGTTGGTAGCAGACATGAGATGAAAGGTGG
Organism: Lysobacterales bacterium; assembly: GCA_031391205.1. Taxonomy (GTDB): domain Bacteria; phylum Pseudomonadota; class Gammaproteobacteria; order Xanthomonadales; family Ahniellaceae; genus 0-14-3-00-62-12. The sequence goes on from JANMUE010000138.1 coordinate 1,015, forward strand.
AAGGCATCTCAATTTCCCGCAGCAGGTTCACTATATCGGTTCCCTGATGGTTTCGGAGGAAACGATCATGTCAACCATCACGTATTGAACTCGTGAACCTTGAAAAAAGGCAAGCTGATCGGAAAGAAAGCGCCCTTGAGGCTCAAGGACATTTGGGCGATTCGTGAACTGCTGTAGCTAATGCGACAGTAGTCGGGAAATAAAATCCCGCCATGAGATAAAGATGGTTGACCGCAAAACAATGTCGTGTGAATGGGGCCACTGAATTTCCTGGGATAGAGTTGACAGCGTGAGGTGGGTTTAAGGATGATATCGGCAGATGATTAAGGATCGGGAGTTCAGTGATGACACGCGCAATCATAACGTCTTCGTAATTTCGCAGGGATGGCGACATCCCCACATAAAATTGAATCGTCATGCCATGGCCTTCGCGCAAGTGACAGGCAAATGGATTTGTTTGGATCGCTTTTTGCGAGCAAGTCGATGGAAGTAGTTCTGAGACATCCGGCGAATGGCTTCGACACACTACTGGTCAATCGGCGACCATGGCATCGTCGTAGTTTGATGTTAGTGGTAGCCGCCGTGGCAATGGCGGTGGTGGATTGGGTGAGTGGCGTGTTTGAGTTGCCGATGTTTACTAACGTGGCCAGTCAGGCAGTTGTCAAACAGACCCCGCCGATCGTTACTCAAAAAACCAACCCCACGGTGCCAATTCCCCCGCAACCGCTCGGCAATGATTCATCCATTTCGCCGGTGCCGCTACCTCTGATCCTGACCGGCACCATGCCCGGGCGTAACGCACGAGAAGGCCAAGTCTTCATCGGCGTGAATAAAGACAGTCCGCAGACCTATGCCGCCGGCGCCATTCTGGCCAACAATGCTCGTATTGCTGAAATTTACACCGATCATGTGGTGCTGGAGCGAGAGGGTCAGCGCGTCAAGCTCTATCTGCAAGGTACCGGTAAGCCATCAGATGCCAAACAACTTACGAGCCTGCTTACAGTTGGCGGCACTGCAGCACCACCACCCGCCAAGGTCACCAGCCACGAAATTCTCACCGACTATATCCGCCCCAACCCGATGTATGACGGTCAGGTGCTCAGGGGTTACCAAGTGTATGCCGGCCAAAAATCCGGTGTGTTCTCGCAGATGGGCCTGCAAGCCGGCGATGTGATCACCGCCATCAATGGCGTACCGCTCAACGAACCCCACTCCGCTATCGAACAACTCATGCAACTGACACAAGGTTTTGCCGTCACCGCGGTGATTGATCGCAAGGGTCAGAGGCAATCAATTGCACTCGATGGTGCGCTTATCACCACAGATCAACAGCAAGCGAAGAACACCGAGAACAATCCCGGCATGAGCATGCCACCGATGTAGTGAGTAAAGGAGAGAACAATGGTTAATAAGGTAAAATCAGAACAGATTCTAAAAGCATGGCTCGCATTCGTCACTGGCGTGATTTTCATCTTGCCTGCAGCCGCTTGGGCGACCACATATACCTGTGTGGGAACGGTTTCACAGCTGAGTGTTAATCCCGATGGCAACGTAAACGCAAGTTTCAACTTTACCACCGGCGCCATGCAGTATGAAACTGTCTGTGGGCTGACTAATGTCGTAAGCGGCATTTCGGTTGAAAGCTGCAAAGGTATTTATGCCTTGCTGCTGTCTGCGCAAGTCGCGCAGAAAAACGTGATGGTGTATTTCGACAACGCCTCCCCCGGCAATTGTTCTATGACTGCTTGGGGCGGAC
>JANMUE010000144.1:0-6161 GCA_031391205.1 Lysobacterales bacterium
TCACCGTGCCGACCTTGACCGCGTCCTGTTGCGCCTGCAATCGCGGTGGTTCGGAGAATGTCGCCTGCGCCTGATCGGCCCGTACCGATTCGATATTCATACCCATCGCCACTACCGCGCTGACACACGCACCCCAACGTAAAGCTGTCTGTTGTTTCGACATGATCGCTCCCCTAAAAGCGCCCTTGACGGACGCGAATCTGGCCCGCTGATTGCAGACATTGCAATACACGCCGCGGCCGAAATCAGCACGCCGCAACTATGCGCTGATTGGGTTGTGTTGCTTAGCTGTCGAATATTGCAGGTTGGGACGGATGGCGTGGTATCGGCGCCATCCGTACTCGCGAGCGTTGGGGACTTGCCGCATGGGGCATTGGCGGCTTCGTCAGATAACGGCTTCGTTAGAGAGACCGTGGAGTGAACCGTCCCTGGTGCAGGGCGTCCGGCCCGGCATCCATGCCGGGCGTTCAGCCCTCGCGTGGCAGTGCTACGCGAACCGGGCTTCACCCCTGCGCGTGCGTTAATCCGGGCACGCGTTGCCTGGGGGCAACGCGTAAGCGCCCGGATTAACCCTTCTTCATAAACTGGAAAAACTCGTCGTTGGTCTTGGTGTTCTTCATCTTGTCGAGAAGAAACTCGACCGCGGCCAGTTCGTCCATCGGGTGCAGCAGCTTGCGCAGGATCCAGATTTTCTGCAGGCGTTCGGCGTCGATCAGCAGCTCTTCGCGGCGGGTGCCGGAGCGGTTGATGTTGATCGCGGGATAGACGCGCTTCTCGGCGATGCGGCGGTCCATGTGCACTTCCATGTTGCCGGTGCCCTTGAACTCTTCGTAGATCACCTCGTCCATCTTCGAACCGGTTTCGACCAGCGCGGTGGCGAGGATGGTCAGCGAGCCGCCTTCCTCGGCCTTGCGCGCCGCACCGAAGAAACGCTTCGGGCGCTGCAGCGCATTGGCGTCGACACCACCGGTCAGCACCTTGCCGGACGCAGGTACGACGGTGTTGTAGGCGCGTGCCAGACGCGTGATGGAATCCAGCAGGATGACCACGTCCTTCTTGTGTTCGACCAGGCGCTTGGCGCGCTCGATCACCATTTCGGCAACCTGCACATGACGCGCTGCGGGCTCATCGAAGGTGGAGCTGATGACTTCGGCGCGTACGCTGCGCTGCATTTCGGTGACTTCTTCCGGGCGTTCATCGATCAACAGGATGATCAGATGCACTTCCGGATGGTTGTGCACGATAGCCTGGGCGATGTTCTGCAGCATCATCGTCTTGCCGGCCTTGGGCGGCGAGACGATCAGGCCGCGCTGGCCCTTGCCGACCGGAGAAACCAGGTCGAGGATGCGGCCGGTGATGTCTTCGGATGAGCCATTGCCGCGCTCCAGATGAAACGCTGCACGCGGGAACAGCGGCGTGAGATTCTCGAACAACACTTTATTCTTCGAGGCTTCCGGCGGTTCGCCGTTGATCTCGTTGACCTTGAGCAGGGCGACGTAGCGTTCGCCATCTTTCGGTGAACGGATCTTGCCTGTGATGTAGTCGCCGGTGCGCAGATTGAAGCGGCGGATCTGGCTGGGGCTGACGTAGATGTCGTCCGGGCCGGCGAGATAGCTGGAATCGAACGCGCGCAGGAAGCCGAAGCCGTCCTGCAGGATTTCGACCACGCCTTCACCGTCGATGCCTTCGGGGGTGCGTGTAAGCACCTTTAGGATGGAGAAGGTGACGTCCTGCTTGCGGGCGCGGGCGACGCCTTCCTGAATGCCGATGGCTTCGGCCAGGTCCACCAGCTGCGCTGCCGACATGCGGCGCACGGCGTTGAGGCTGGTCGGGGCATCGGCTGGAATGGTATAGCGCTGGTTCAGCGGCGCCTGGTTCTGTGGTTCGATGTTTTCACCATCGCCACCGCTGTCGGTCATGCCAGCGCGGTTGAGCTGGTTGCCGCGTTCAGGACGCTCGCCGCGGTCACCACGGTCGCCACGATCACCGCCCTGCTGCTGTGGCGGCCGCTCACCGCGGTCTGGGCGTTCGCGGTCACGATCAAACCGACCGCGACGATTGTTGCGGCGTTCATTGCGCGATGGGCGTGGCTGGCCACCGGGGCCCTGGCCTGGGTTTTGTCCATTGCCATTGCCGTTACCGCCATCCTGAGCCTGAGGCGCATTGCTGCTGCCTTCAGAGCTGCTGGACTCACCGTAGGAGTTGTTTTCGTGGCTGGCCACTGGCTGCGGCGGCGTGGGTGCAGATAGCGCGGGTGCGGCAGGTGGCGGTGCAGGCGCGGGCGGCGGTGCCGGTGCAGGCGCTGCGGCTGCTTCAGCCGAAGCAGCGGCGGCAGCTGCAGCGGCGGCGGCTTTGGCGGAGGTTTTGGTACGGGGTTCGGCGCCGGGTGTCGGCGTAGGGTCAAGCACGTCAGAATCGCGCATGGTGCGCTGGGTCTCAAGAAGTAGGGAAATGAAGCGGTCGCCGAACTTTTCGTTCCGCGATCTGATCGCCGCGCAGACAGGATCTGACTTTCGATCAAGGCGCCGGGAATGAGGCATCCGGCGAACTGGTTGGCACGATAGCAAGCCTTGGCCCCCCGGTAAAGCGATGCTTGCGGCACCCCTCGCCAGCGGTGTCAGCAGCGGCCCATCGCCGCCGCGCCGCCATGACGGCAGCACGATCTGCGGGCTACACTTGATATTCACACTGTCTGCTCGAACGACCTTTGGCCCTGACCCGACTTTCGATGCATCCCTCTTCCGAGACCGCGTGCGCGCCGCTTTGGCGCCTTCGATCGCTTCGTCTGTTGCCGGCAATGTCCCATTCTGGACGACCGTGCCGATGAACTGGCGCAACGAACTGGCCACCCTGCGTGACTACATCCTGCTGCCCTGGATTCTGATCCTGTTGCCCTGGCGCTGGGCCTGGGGCGTGTTGTGGTGGCTGACCCGATACGCCAATGCCTATGACGCGCACGGGCTGCGCAGCCGTGCCGGTGCCAGCCCGGTATTGGGTGCTTCGGCAGACGCCGGCTTCGCGCGGCGTACGCAGTTTGTACGCATGCTGGACATCATCGATGCGCCGCTGTCGTTTTTTCGCAGCGATCGCCATCTGCAACGTTGGTGGGATGTCGATGGCGCCTGGCCCAAGGACAGCGCCTGCCTGGCGATTTCCCTGCACTACGGCAACGGACTATGGGCGCTGCGGCATCTGCAGCTGAATGGTCATCGTACGCATCTGATCGCACAGCGCATTGATCCGGCCTGGTTCAAGTGGCGTCCGGTGACACGCGCGGTGATGGCGTTCCGGGAATGGCGGGTAGTGCGGCTGATGGAAACGCCGATCATCCACTCCGGTGGCGCGCGCGCGCGCAGCCTGGAGGCACTGCGCAATGGCCGCAGCATCGTGGCGGTGCTCGACAACCCGCAGGGGCTGGAGCGCGGCGTGGTGCCGGTGCAGATGTTCGGCCGGCGCCTTGCGCTGCACACGGGCATCCTGCACCTGGGCCTGGAAGCCGGTGTGCCGGTGGTGCCCTATTTGACGTCGATCGAGGCCAATGGCCGGCGCCGTTTACGTATTGGTCCCGCCATCCGCGCAACCGATGTCGCCGCTATTTGCTCGCAACTGGAGGCCTGGTTTCAGCCATCGATCGCGACCGATCCCGCCGGCTGGCATCTTTGGCCGCATATCCGGGAGTTCGAAGATACGGTTGCCCGTTATCACCCGGCGGCGGCGGATGACACCGCATCGCCGGCGACCGGGCAATTGTAGGCTGGGGTGAGCGCCGCTAACCCCAGCCTACAACCGCGGTTTTGCAGGGAGGCAAGAATCGTCCGAATCAGGCCAGCTGCTTTTCGATCAACTGGGTCAGCTGAGTGCGGTTGACGGCGCCGATCTGGGTGGCCTGGACCTTGCCGTCCTTGAACAGCATCAAGGTCGGAATGCCACGGATACCGTAGGTACGCGGGGTCTTCTGCGACTGGTCGACATTGACCTTGACGACTTTCAGACGGCCTTGATAATTCTCGGCAACCTCGTCGAGCAAGGGCGCAATCGCCTTGCAGGGGCCGCACCACTCTGCCCAGAAATCGACCAGGACGGGCTCGCTGGACTGCAATACCGCACTGTCGAAGCTCGCGTCATCGGCGTGGCTGACATGTTGATTCACTGAAATCTCCTTGTTGGACGCAGGCTTGGATCGCGATCGGGTACACTTGAAAGGCTACGACCGGCCGGGAACCTGAAATCTTTCCGCCGGGTAGTGCTCCGGCACTTGCTAGTCGACGCTCCGGGATTCTCGCCCCCATCGTGTCGTGGATCAAGCCAGTCGCCGTTATATGCACCTTCACATGCGGCCGCACCGACGCCGTGCAAGCCCCGCAAAGCTAGGATCCACTGTGTCCGACAAACCGCTTACCGATATCGTTTTCGAGAATTTCGATCTGCACCCAAGCCTGCTGCAAGGCCTGAATGAGGCCGGTTTCGTGCGTTGTACGCCGATCCAGGCGATGTCGCTGCCGCTGACTTTGGCTGGCAAGGATGTTGCCGGACAGGCGCAGACTGGGACCGGCAAGACGGCGGCCTTCCTGGTCGCACTCTACAATCGTTTACTTAAAGGCCCAGCGCATCCCGAGCGCCGCGCCCAGGATCCGCGTGCGGTGATCCTGGCGCCGACTCGGGAGCTTGCCATCCAGATCGACAAGGACGCCCAGCAGATCGGCCGTCACACCGGTCTGCGCCTGGCATTGATCTACGGCGGCGTCGACTACGACAAGCAGCGCAAGCTGCTGGAAGACGGCGTCGACATCATCGTCGCCACCCCCGGCCGCCTGATCGATTTTTTCAAGCAGCATGCGGTCAGTTTCCGCGCGGTCGAAATGATGATCATGGACGAGGCCGATCGCATGTTCGATCTGGGCTTCATCAAGGACATCCGCTTCCTGCTGCGGCGCATGCCGGGCGCGCATGAACGCCAGAACCTCTTGTTCTCGGCGACGCTCAGCCATCGTGTGCTGGAGCTTGCCTACGAACACATGAACGAGCCGGAAAAGCTCGTCGTCGAAACCGAGACCATCACCGCGGCGCTCGTGCGCCAGCTGGTGTATTTCCCGGCCACCGAAGAAAAGCTGCCGCTGCTGCTGGGGCTCTTGTCGAAGATGGATGCCAACCGCAGCATGATCTTCGTCAACACGAAGATCGGCTGCGAACGCGTGGCACGTACTTTGGAACGCGCCGGCTACAAAGTCGGCGTACTCTCGGGCGATGTGCCGCAGAAGAAGCGCGAGTCGCTGCTGGGGCGTTTTGTGAAAGGCGAACTCAGCCTGCTGGTCGCCACCGACGTCGCCGCACGCGGCCTGCATATCCCTGGCGTCAGTCACGTATTCAATTACGACCTGCCCTTCGATGCCGAAGACTATGTGCATCGCATCGGCCGTACCGCGCGCCTGGGCGCTGAAGGCGATGCGATCAGTTTCGCCTGCGATGAATACGCGATGAGCCTGCCCGACATCGAGGCCTACATCGAACAGAAGATTCCCGTGGCCCAGCTTGATCCGACCATGCTGCTGCCGCTGCCGCGCGCACCGGCCAGGCCGGTGGATGGCGAAGCGGCACAGGTGAGCGTGGTGGAAGATGCCCTCGCCGATGCCGCTGCCGAACGCAAAAAGCGTCGCGAGCGCGATCAGCGCGATGGCAAACGCAGTGGCGGTGGTGGCCGTCCTGGACCGGGCGGTTCGTCTTCGCGCTCGTCCGGATCGGGTGGTGGACGCAGCAGTGATCGTGGATCGGATCGTTCCCGCTCCGGCGAACCACGCCGCGATGCACCGGCACGTGCGGCCGCTCCCGCAGTCGCACAGGTGACCGCCGCCGCAATACCTGCAGTCGCGGCAACACCAGAAAGTGATGAAGCAGCGCGGCAACGCAAGCGTCGTCGCCGTCCGCGTGGCGAGCGCCGCGTCGACAGCAACGGTACCGCGCAACAAAGCGTTGGCGCCGACGGCAACACCGCCACTCAAGGCATCGAAGCCACGCCGCTGCTCACGCGCATCAAACTGAAGATCAAGTCCTGGGTGCAGCGCCTGCCGCTGCCGCGTGGAAGGCGCTAGCGCGCCTTCAGAGCGCAGCTTCGCCCGTCGGTTTGCTCTTGATGTTGTAGAGCGGGGCTTGCTCCGCTGCTCTTG
>JANMUE010000240.1:0-2516 GCA_031391205.1 Lysobacterales bacterium
GGACGACCCCGCCGCAAAAGCGGTGCTCGACAAATATATTCCGGGCTTTTCGGCCGGGGCGAACGTTGAAATGGCCAGGGCAATGACCCTGAAGTCAGTTCAGGAATTCAGGCCGGAAATGTTTACCGACAAACTCTTGGCGGATATTGACGCCGAGCTGGCGAAGCTGGCCGCCAAGTAATTAATGATGTGTGACGGGGGTTTGCCCAGTGATCCGCGCGCGGATCACTGTGGCTTACCCCCGACTTGATGGCATCTCGGGTCCTGCCGATGCCGCTGCTCAGGGAGCCAAGCCCACATGCCTATAAAACTCTGCGACATTTGGCGAGAGCGCAATGGCGGCTTGTAGGTGCTTTTCGCCTTCGGCCTTCCGTCCTTTCTTGAATTCAGCAAGACCCAGTCCGTACATCGACACTGCTTGTTTCGGCTGCAACTTCAGCACCGCCTGATAGTCGGCGATTGACTTGTCGTAGTCGCCGCGCCGCAAGTAGACAAAGGCACGGCTGTCGAGCACCTGAGAATTGCGGGGTCCTTTTTTGAGCGCCAGATTGCAATCTGCCAATGCCAGGTCGAATTCCTTGCCCACTATCGCGCGCGACCAGCAGCGGCTGTTAAGCGCTCTCGGCAACTGATTATCTTCTGGAAAGGTCTCGATCCACGCATTGAGCCGCTGGATTGCCTCCGCATGATGGTCGAAGCTGGCAAAAGTTTGCGCAATGCCCAATGCATTGCCCGAATCTTTCGGCTCCAAACGCAGCGCCGCATCAAAGTCTGTGCGCGCACCCGCTTCGTCCTTTGTGGCAAGGCGCACCGCACCACGCGCTATCAGCACTGAAACAAATTCGGGTTTGAGTTTCAATGCTTGATCGTAGTCGCCTAAGGCGTGTTCCAGTTGATTGCCCCGAGCATGCGCCTTGCCGCGTTCGTAGTAATTATCCGCATCGTTCGGGTCGAGCTTGATGGCCTGATCGAAGTCCGCCATCGCGCTCTGGAAATTTCCGCGGCCGGCTGAGGCCGTGCCGCGTCGCCTGAGAGTGGCGGCAGACATGAGTTCGCTGGCTCCTGCAGTCGCCGCAGAATCCGGTTCTGGAGTAGCAGTGCTGGTTGGCATTGCTGCTGAAGCATCTCGATCAGCGCCATTCGGGCGTAAATCGAAAACAGGCCCACCGTTGTAAGTGAAATAAAGCTTGTTTTGCTTGGGCGCGAAATACATGCGATGCGAGAGAAAAAAATCCGCGCCAAGCAATAGGTCAGCGTTACCGGAACGAGACAAATCGCCCACGAACAAACGTGCATTCTTAATCTGTTCTCCACCCAGATCGAGCGTATCGAAACGCGCGAATACAAGCTCGACAGTGCGACGGCCAAAGCCGGAAGCTACTCCCGCAGTGATAACGCCCTCGCTTTCCGGCTTGATGCCAACTTTGGCGGCAGCGGCGCGATCCAGCGTCGAACGCCAGGCACCGCTATCGAACAGCACTCGGATTCTCTTGCCATTGATTTTCGCATCGCTGATCCAGTGCGGCGAGGCCGGAGTGGTTTTGTTCACACGCATTTCGGCGATGGTGGCATTGCCATGCCAATAGGCAAGCGAACGGTCGTCACAATCTTTAGCGCGAAACAAGCGGATCATCCCGTTGGCAAGATCGTATTCAATGTCGAAGGCGCTCAAGATATTCTGACCAATAAGTCCGTCCACGGTGTTGAAGACTAAGTTGCCACTCACCAAGAAATCGACGTTGTTAAAACTGTACCCGCCAACGAAGCCCGCGAGAGAAAACTCTTTAACCTTGGTCAACCCCATTCTCTCCGCGCCTCCCACGCCGCTGATAATGAGACCATCCGGCGTTGGACCTTCGCGAAGCTGGAGTTTTTGCGCACTCTCGCGCGACAAGATGCTGAAGAACGCGCCACTGTCGACCAAGAAACGCATCGGCGCGCCGTTGATGGTCCCGGAAATGATTGGTTGAGTGCCTGACATCGTCACGGGCAGTTCAGCAATCTGTCGCAATACACATTGGCTGTCCGCAGCATTGGCATGCGACGCGAGCAGCGTAGCCAGAACTATTCCAAATGATAGGCGACGCATGAGAGTTCCCTCTTCCCTTCCTTGCAGTTGTTTTATTTATATTCGGCTCTGGACATCCAGAGCCTGAGCCATTGCCTTTTTAGCATTCTTTGCGGACCACGGCCAATACTGCGATTGACTCACCGTCGATCTTAGGACGCTTCGACAGGCTAGGGTAAACTTCGCGAGAAATCTTTTGTTGTTGCATTTTCATAACATCAAGCACATGCAGGATTTCTCCCGTTGGTCGAAATGACAGATGGCGGTAAATCCGATATTCCTTGAAATAACTGAGAATAAGCCATTGCCCACTAACAACCAGCCACTTCCGCCTCGCTCCGATGCATTAGTGCTGTTTGGCGCGACGGGAGATCTCGCCCACAAGAAAATCTTTCCCGCCGTGTACGCGCTGCATCGACGTGGGCTGCTGAACATGCCGGTGCTGGGG
>JANMUE010000245.1:0-1211 GCA_031391205.1 Lysobacterales bacterium
AGTCCCTTTTGCTTTTTTCAATGTGATCGACTACAACGTGGCAAGCTGTAGAACAACAAGACAAACCAAGGAGAGCAAGGTGCATACCACCATACTAAGTCCCATTGTAAAGGGACAATTAGGACCCCTAAAAATGGCCTCTACTTGCTAGTTATGCAATCAGAACAAGCAATTCTCAATGAATTTGAAGCTGCTGTGTTGGAGCGCATTGCTCACAGCAATCCGTGGTTGCGGCCGGTCCTTGGTGGCCTTCGCATATCCAGCCGCAAGATTACAGGTGGTGGCAGCTATACCGATTTCGAACCAAACTCAGCGCCTGTGGACATTCCAGACGGCCACTTTAGTCTTGACGCATTGATTTCAATGCCCGGGGTAGCAAATGGCATGGGTGCCACATTGTTCGTTAAGGCCGGTCACATTACTTTCCTTGAGATCTACGTATACGGCGAGCAGTATTGGGATGGTCGATTCAATGGCTATTCATTGAGCAAGAATGCATAACAAGCGCATCAAAGCCGTTCGTTTCACTCACTCGACCGCGCAATCGCTACGCGCTTGTGCGTCGCTTTATGCGCGGCGTTAAACGATCAAGTCAATCTCCCACCAATCTTCGCGCAAAACCTATCAGCCACATGAAAATTCGCTCCTCCCCCAACGAATACCTGCTCCTCTCCCGCGGTCAGTGGAATCCTAAGAAATCATCGGCGGAAATCCAATCCGCCATCGACGATTTCTACCTCTGGTATGAACGCTTGGTCACGGAAGGCACCTTCAAGCCCGGTAGCCGCCTCGCCATGGGAACCAAGCTCGTTACCCTCACGGGCGTGATCGATGGTCCGTTCACCGAATCAAAGGAAGTGATTGGCGGCTACTGGTTCATTGTTGCCAATAGCCTCGACGAAGCAGCGAGCATCGCTGCAAAGAGTCCATGTCTTGCCTGTGGCCTGAGCTATGAGGTTCGACCGATTGAGCTTGAGCGAGGCAGCGCGTATCGCCAGACCAATGAGACGCCCAGCGTGAGCAAGTGAGCTTAAGGACCATGGCACTTAGTAGAAGTCAGGTGCGATTTGAAGAAGGACGGACAGGATGCTTCGGAACCCCCGGCGGGGGGCACGGGTCCGCCCCTACAACATCTCGGACCCAGCGTAGGGGCAGACCCATGTGTCTGCCCTTCTGCTGCCGGATCACGGCGAGTTGACTTTAACTAAGTG
>JANMUE010000264.1:0-1212 GCA_031391205.1 Lysobacterales bacterium
GTACAGTGCAACGAGTACCTTCTGGCAATAGGACGAGAAAGGATGCGCGTAGAGCGTGAGAGACATGAAGCACCTCAACTGATTGCATGATGCAATCAGAGAATAAACACCCTTTCCGGCCGAAGCCAGCGTGATGACGCATAGATGCCGGGCATCATCGCCGCCACCTCACCCAACTGGACCCTGAACCGTCCGGCACCGAGACGAATCACGGCTTCTAGCCCACTTATTTGCACGCTTGACCGAGTCTGATCGGCGCCAGTGACGCTTGCCTGCCACGGCTGCGTCGTCGCTTTATCTACGGTTAATCAATTGGGCTGAGGAGTCTCGCATGTGTGGAATCGTCGGATACATAGGCAGCCGCGATGCGGCGCCGATTTTGCTCGAAGGATTGCTTGGTGAGGCTGATGACGCCGGCTTTGGCCATGCAATAGATCTTGCCATTGGCGTGTTTCTGCAGGGGGCTGCGCTGCAAGGTGGGCTGGGCGAAGCGCCCGCGACAGGCTATCTGTCGATCATGGTAGAGGATGAGAACGCATCAAGCGACCAAAATACTGCTGGCCAGATACGACCGCGGCGAGCTGTCTATTGACGACGGGTTCGACGAGTATGGCGGGAACGAATGATGTCGTCGTTGCTGATGTATCTATTCCGAAGCAAACGAGCAGCCGTGGAGACGCAGCGCTATGCGCCGATCATCCCCATGTCGCATTGAATGTGGGGCTCAGGACTGGTTGTGACCGAAGGAAATCCCTGTGGGACACCTCGCTTGATTACGAAGTTATCAATGTGGGTACACCGCGCTCGGTGCGCGGCGTCCTGAGCTTTTCTGACCGCCGTCGCAGCGATGCACTAGTGGTTAACAGACCCTAGGGTGCTAGACAAGCGCCCAGTCCCGCACACAAGGCAACCGCATTGGCGAAGCAGCCCTCCAAATCCAACCGCAAACCGACGCAGCCTGCGGCCGCTGAGCAGCAGGTCGCCAAGGTGCCCGGCACAGTGTTGACCGAGACGACGCCGCCGTCCACGACCTGGACTACCTTCCCCATTGTCGGTATCGGCACCTCCGCCGGTGGGTTGGAAGCCCTGGAGCAATTTCTACGACACGTACCCAAGGGCAGCGGAATGGCCTATGTGGTCGTTCAACATCTCGATCCGACCCACAAGGGCATGCTGCCCGAATTGCTGGGGCGCTTCACCGACATGCCCGTG
>JANMUE010000268.1:0-2183 GCA_031391205.1 Lysobacterales bacterium
CGCTGCTCTTGATCTGCTCCCAACGTTGGCGAAAGATCAGGAGCAGCGGAGCAAGCCCCGCTCTACAAATTCAAAAGACAACAGCTTCGCGGCGGGACGCCGCTCCCACGAGAATGTGCGGCGATCAAAACGCCACGCTGATCCCGAACGACACGATCGCATCGCCAAAACCGTCCTGCCCCGGCTGGTTGGAATCGTTGAGGTCATAGCGCATGCGTACATCGGCGCGGAACAAAATCTTTCCGCTCTCGACCAATTCCCAGCTGCCGCCTACCGCGGCCTGCACCATGGCGTCCGTGCCTTTGTCGATGGCCTCGGGTGAATCAAATTGAATGACACCGGCGCCAATCAGGAAATACGGATCCCACAACGGCTCGCGGTTGATCTGCAGATAATTCACCGCGAAGCTGGTGTGTTTCAGGCCGTAGTCGATACCAAAATCCAGTTGATCGGCGCTGGCCTCGAACTCGATGGCGCGTTTTGGCCCCAGTGTGCGCAGCAGGCTCAGCGTCTCCACATTGCCGTCCAGGCTGAAGCTGTTGTCGGTGATTGCGCCGCCGGCGCGCAGCCCCAGCTCCCAGCGATCGGCGAACACCTCCGCCTGCGCATTGACGCAGAACAATTCCAGGATCAGAAACAGCCAACCGAATTTCACTTTTCCGGCTCCTTGCGCTCGATGGAACGTACCAGACGATACGAGAAAAACAGCGACACGACAGCAGCTGTGCCGCTGATAAAGGCGAGCAAGGGCATGCCGTAACCCAAACCAGTGAGCCAACGCTGGGTGTAACTGGTGCCGACATCGCCAGCGCGCCACACGGCCGTATCGATGAAGGCCTTGGCCTTGTAGCGCGATTCGCGGTCGACGCGGGTGTACAGGCTTTCACGCGCCGGCTGCACCAGACCATAGCCGCCGGCGCGGGTAATGATCAGCGCCAGCACCGCCAGACCAAATCCTGGCGCCACCGCCAACGAGAACAGAATTGCCGCATTGACCAGTGCCGGCAACATCAGGCCCGGCAATGCACCAAAGCGGACCATCAGCCAGCGCGCCACCACCACCTGCAGGAAAATCTGCAGGATGTTGGTCGAGAAATCGATCAGCGCAAAGAACTTGACGCGCGCCACCGCCGCGTCCATTTCAGAGGGGTTGAGCGCGCCGAAAATCCATTCGATACCGGAGCGCACTGCGTCAGGGAATCGCGACAGCACCGCATCGATATGCAGGTAGACATTGGCGCGCGCTTCTGGTGTGGCGAACTGATCGCGGCCGATATCGCTGACCATGCCATACAGCATGGTGCCGACCACGTCGGCCAACAGCATCAGCAGCGCCATATTGCGCAGGAAGGGATGCGTGAACACGAGCTTGGCGCCAGCCAGCAAGGTGCCCCCCATCGGGGCCTCGATCACCCGGCGATCATGCAGGCTGTGCTTCGCTGACCAGCGCCCCAGTAACATCACGCAGATGATCGCACCACCGAGAAGCGCCGAAGATACCAGCAGCAGCGGCGGCACGCCAAACGCCTCGACCAGGTACTGGGTCATCAATGGCCCGAGCAATGCGCCCAAAGAACCACCGGCGCCGATCGGACCAAACAGGCGCCTGGCCTGCTCGTCGGAGAAGATGTCGGCCATGAAGCTCCAGAACACCGACACTACGAACAGATTGAATACACTGACCCAGACATAAAACACTACGGCATTGGTGATGCTGGGGGTTTCTTCAGCCAGGATAGGCATGAAGCCGATCATGCCCAGCGCAAAAAATGCATACACCATGGGCATAAAGCGCCGACGCGGAAATTTCGACACCATCCAGCCGTAGACCGGCGTCAGCGCCAGCATCGCCAGCAGCACGAACGTCCATATCTCCGGCAGCGCCGCGCTGCCGCCAGCAGCCGAACCGATCTGCTCGCGCACCGGCCGCACCACGTAGTAGGCGGCGAGTACACAGAAGAAATAGAGGAACGACAGCGCAAACGCCGGCAACTCATGCCGGGTAGCACCGATGATGCGCAAGGGAGCGTCGTTGGCCGCAGCAGGGGTGGTCAAGTCGGGCGTTCCCGCGGAGTCAGGCGCGCAGTGTAGCGGCGTGCTGAGGCGTCCGGGGGCAGCTAGTGAGGCAGGACTGTAGTAGCGGCGTGAGCCGCGATGCTCCTGCTCTCATCTCCAGACTGTAG
>JANMUE010000296.1:0-13389 GCA_031391205.1 Lysobacterales bacterium
GCGATCTGCGCCGACGCGAGGCCGACATCGCCATCCGCCACATGCGCCCCGAGCAGCCGGACCTCATCGGCCGTCTGATCCGCGAAGCCAGTGCCAGCTTCTACGCCTCCGCAGCCTGGGTGCGCGCGCATGGCCACCCACCCACGGCAGATGAATCCGCACATTGCGACTTCGTCGGCACGGATCGCTCCGCAGGTCGGAACGTGGCCCGGCACCGGCCTTTGGTACCGGGGACTGCGCTAGTCAGTGGCTATCGTGGGGGCAGACAGCAGCTCAGCAGGAATCGCCCGCTCGCCGGCCAACGACTCGGCCACGCGCAATGCGGCACGCCATGAGGCGACGGGACCATTTCGCTGCAGGACGCGCAAGCGGATCAGCGCCGCATCGTAATGGCGATCGTGATGCACGTTCAGTCGATCGGAAACCCACATCGCCTCGACAGCTCCGCCCGGTTGCCGCAACAACCAGGGCACAAAACTCCGCGCGACATCGAGTATCAGGCGAGGAGTACCGGACGAATCGGAAATCTGGAGCGCCTCGTTATAGTGAGTCCGCGCCTCATCGAGGCGCCCGTCGGCGTCGGCGATCTCGGCCTGAGCCAGCCTGAGGAAAGCCTTGGTTGTTGGGATATCATCGCGGCCTGGCCACACGGCGAATTGGCCGAGCGCACGGTGCGCCTCGTCCAGCCGGCGCAGGCGAATCTCAGCGCGGATTTGCGCCAGCCAGGCTTCGGCGACGACCGCACGCAGTTGCCCATCCCTTTGCGCATCCTCCGTTTCGGTAACGGCCCGCGCGGCCCGGATCGCCTGATCGGTCGTGCCTCCATCTTCGACCAACCACCGCGCACGAAGTGAATTCGCCGCGAGGTGATACTTCGCACCAGCTGCGGGATCCGCGATCACCGCATCTACGTTCGCCCAGGACTGCGCGATCTTCCCCTGCGCCCGCCAGAGAGAGGCCAGCACCGTTTGTGCCTCCGATGGATCTTCGCCGATCGGCAACGATGCCGCCATCGACAGATACATCGGCTCGATCGCCGCGGCGGCCGGAACGTCGAGAAGCTGGAGTTGCGCTCCAATCATCGCCGCCCGCACACGGGTGGAACCCCGCGGGTTGCCAATCGCGTCGAACCCGGCGCGCGCTCGTTCCAAGTACCGCATCGACTCATTCGGCCGGTCTTCCTGGTCTTGAAGAGATCCCATAGAGAGGTCAAGTTTGGCCAATTCGAGGATGTCTCCACCTCCAGTGAGAAATCGCTGCGCCTTCATAAGGTAACGCCAGGCCGCGACGCGATCGCCATTCCCGATAGCGATCACACCAAGGTTGGCGGTCAGACTTGCCATTGCTCTAGGGTCCTGGGACCCGTCCGCCCGATCGACGATGTCGAGCATCATTGCGCGCGCCTCTTCGACCTCGCCCAGTGACGCGAGCGTCGCAGCAAGATTGGCCCGAATCCGAAGGACCAGCGCCGGATCCCGCATCGCGGCAGGGTCGTTCAAAAGTTGCTCGTACAGCTCGCGGGCGAGCGTTAGGTTTCGCTGATCGAAGCGGATTCGCGCCGTCAGAATCCGCATCTCCGGATGGATGCGAAGTTCGGCTGGCGACGCTTCGATCAACCCCAGCGCTTCGTCAAACCGCCGCTCCAAAAAGGCTGCCCGAGTCCGATGTAACAGTAATTGCAACTTCGGATCGCCCACCACCTGTGCGGAACCGGTCGGAATGCCAAGCGTGAGCGCGAGCACATCAACGGCCTGGTGCGTGGCCTGCAAGACATCCGACGCCTCGCCGCGGAGTGCGTCGATCGGGCCGTGCTCGGTCAATCCGCGAATCGACACCGACCAGCGATGCTCCACGCTTCGGGCGTTGACTGAGAATATCCATCTGCTGCCAGTCGCTTTGACCAAGCGCTTTGCCCGTTCCGCTGGCGATTCATCGCCATGGCCACGCAGCAGTTGCAGTACGGTCTCGACGGGAACGACGGCCAGGCCCGAACGGCGCAGTCGCGTCGAGATCATGTCCATGACCCCGAGCCGGACCCAGTCCGACTCGCCGGTATCGAACACCTCCACCGGCAGAACCAGCACCAGCCCGTTCGGTACAGTGGGCGAGCTCGGCGTCGCTCCATCCCCGCGGGTACCGAATAAATGCCAGACGATTCCACCGACAACGCTTAGCGTGACAGCGAGCAGGGCGGCCAGCCGCCAATACGAAGATCCGTTACGTGTGGGCGCGACGGAGTGGGGCACCGCATCGTGCGACGCCGCATCTTGCATAGCAAGGATGGGGACAGGCTCCATTCGATCGTCGTCCGCAGATTTCTCAACCAGCGTCTCGGCGGCCCAGCGGTATCCATAACCACGAACCGACTTGACGAAGTGCGTGCCTTCACCATCGCCAAGGACCTTGCGCAGCTGCAGGATGGTTTGCGCAAGCGCGCCATCCGTGAGGTGGGAATGGCCCCAGATGGCTTCGATCAACTCGTCCCGATCGACAGCGCGATCGCGACGTGCGATCAGATACATCAGGCAGGCCATGCTCTTCGGTGGTACCGCTATCTCCTCGTCGCCGCGCCGCAGTTCGCGGGCTGCGGGATCAAGGCGGTATGGCCCGAATCGCAGGATTTCGTTGAATTCAGTAGCGGCCGAGCCTGTTCGTGAGGTCATGCAATAGTCGCGTGATTCCGGATCAACTGCGATTCAGACACCAGGCGATCCTCGCCGACCGCCGTCGAGGGCCGCACGGCGAGCGACGGAATCGCCTGTACGCCGAATATGAGCTTGGAAGATTCCATAGTGAAGGGAAGCTTACCTGCCTTAAGGAACTTCTGAACAAGTTCGCCCCAATGTGATTTCATCGCGACGAACGTAGACGCCGGATTGAACCACGAGTTAAAGACCATTTGGAGACAGCGAGGACGCTGGAAAGCGCAAGCAGACGCGGCGCCAGGTGTTGCTGGCGAAGATGGACGAACCCGCGACGAGCATCGGCTCCGTGTGGTGAAGCGCCAGGTCGGTTTCGTGAGGGTGTGCTTCAACGGCCAGGCGAGGATCACCGCGCAGGCGTTGACGTTGTTCGCGCCGGCGAACTTTTGGATGGCGCGTAAGCAACTGACGATGATGTGAGAATTGCGTCACATCGGTATTTACCTGAACGAGCCATCTCATTGGCTTGCCGGTGATACCCAAGTGCTATGGGCCGCAGTGCGTGCGCCAACCGATGCCCAGGCGCGCCTTGCGCGCTACGCCGTGGCGCTATCGCTGACGGCAATTCTTGCGTGTGCGGATCGGTAAAGCTGGATCGTAGAACTAGCGTGCCGCGGCATCAGTTGTGGTCGACCAGACCATCTACGCCCGACTTACGCGCGCAATGAGCCGAGCAATAAATGCGGTCGCCGTGCTGCACACCGTGACCGATCACACGGCACTCACAGGCGGCGCACCACGGAGCGAGGGCATGGATGGCGCATTCGAACGAATCGAAGGTGTGCGACTCCCCGTCCATCACGACATCAAAAGAACGCGCGTAGCTATTTCCGCAGACTTCGCAGACTCCGTTCATATGATGCCTCCGCTGCCGGGGTCGTACAGTCCGAAGCGGAGACACGTAAGAAATGCGGCATTCATCTTTTTCATGCGATTTCTCCATCCAATTTTAGGGATTGAGCGGCACCACCGAATGCCGATCAACCAACTTCTGCAATATGTGCGGCTGTTGAAGCGTCAGGTGCGCCGAGACGGTCTTGCTCTACTCCTGATAGTCAGAGCAAGAGCATCGCGGCTCACGCCGTGCAGGACGCACAGGTGTCGTCGGCCGCTCCTGCGCTTCCTGCGCCCGCGGCATTCGCACATCCATGTGCAGCAAAGGCAGGATGCCGAGAGACGACCGCCGCTCCTAGCCGGCTAGTGGCGTCTACGGCTTGCAAAGCGCTAAGCGAGATTTATCTCGACGACCTTGCTGGCGTAGTCCTTTTTTGGGTCGACGCCGAACAGCATCTTGATGCCGGCGAGTAGGCTCGAAGCATTCAACCAGACTTCAGCGCGGTCGGCGTCTAATCGCAGCAGTGCAAGCTTGGGATCGTCCTTGCCCTCGTACCAGCTGGCGATGAACGGATTCCACAGCCGATCGATGACGGTGTGGCTGCTCTCCACCGTAAGCGTGCCATGCACGCTGGCGAAGAGATCGTGACCCTTGGACGCGAACGTCGACGTCGCGCGGCTGTGTCGCGGCAATGCCTGGTAGAGCGCAGTGTCCTTCGCTGTGAAGAACCAGATCGGACCGCGGCCTGCTTCTTCGACCAGGGCCGTCATCGGACGGGCGTGGCCATCGTCGACGCCTTGCAGACCGAGCATCATCGTCATATCCGATTTCAGCGCTTTCCAGAACTTCTCTTCGATTTCGGCAGGGGTTGTCATAGGTGCGTGGTCTCCTTGGTTCGCGCAGATCCTGTCATGCACCTCGCTGCAACACCGTGCGATAACACACTCTCATTCCTTCGACCGCGAAAGTGGTTCCGGTTCGCGTGTCCGATGCCATCTGTCGAGAGATTGCACAGCTAGGGAACCTCTGAACAAGTCCGGAGCCGCGATAGCCCCCTGAGTCAGGGGGCAAAAAACTGCAGGTTGACCAGCTTCGCTGTTGAGAGTGACCAGCTAACGCTGTTAAAAACGACCAGCTTCGCCGACGCTCCGCTGTTGAACAGCTGGGTGTGGCAGCAATAAGCGGTGTAGCGAAGACGATGTGATGACTTATTCAGAGCTTCCCAAGTGAGGGGAAGTGCCATTTGCCGGTCCGCTGGATCGTGTGTTCTGCAAGTGCAATCCTGGCTGTGTCCAACCGTTGCCCGATTGCGACGGCGACTTACTCACGCTCAACATGAAAACCCAGACTGTGCCGCTTCGCCTTGCGCTTGGCGGCCGCTGCCATTGAGGCGACATCTTCCGATGATTTATCGCAACCAGCAGAGATGATCGCCGCGCCGATACTGAGCGTGGAAAGCGGAAAGAACGTACGGTTGCCTTGCCGATCCTCACAGTGCAGGCCATCGCGTGCAAGGTCGGTGGCGTCGAACAGGCGCCGCGCCGAGTGGTTGAACTCTTCGATGATCGATCGGCAGCGTCGCTCCCAGTCGTCGCTTTGAAAGAGGACCATAAAATCATCGCCGCCGACATGGCTGATGAAGTCGACGGTCTGGTCGGTATGCCGCTCGATCGTTGCGGCGACCAGAAGAATCATCTTGTCGCCGCGGAAGTATCCGTACTGATCGTTGAATGGCTTGAAATGATTGAGGTCGAAGTAAGCCGCCACGAACTCGCGCCGACTGCTCAGCAGACGGTTTATATGTTCAGTGGCGGGAATATTGCCGGGAAGAAAGGTCAAAGGGTTGGCGTAACGGGCGGCTTCTATCCGTTGTTCCGTCACGCGACGGACCAGGGACTGTCCCGTCCCCAGTCCGCGGTATCGCCCGCCTTCGGTGAGGACGAATCCATCGCTGAGGTAGCGCTGATCTTCGCCACGCAGTATGTCGACCATGGAGTCGACCGAGGTATTGATGTCGCACAGCACGGGCGCGTCATTCATGAACGAGACGCAAGACTTGTGCCCGTGCAGCTCACGAATGAAGGGTTTAGCGTAGTTCTCAGTAAATACGCGGCGATTGATAATGCCTATGGGCCGCCCATCTTCCAACACCGCCGTCGCGTGTAGTTCGGCATGATGTTGGAACAGTTCCGCAACCTTGTTGTTGCAGGTGTGCACGGATACTGCGGGAGCGTCGATCTGAAAATGAGCTGCCGTCAAGCGACGCTTATCGGTCAGAAGTCGAGACTGTGGGTGTACCGGGATTTTTGCGGTCAACAACGAAGTCAGCTGCACGGGCACTACGTAATGGGGTTGTTGATGCGGGCGTCCCAAAAGGTATCCCTGACCGTAGCCGATTCCAAGATCGCGCACGACCAGGAGGTCATCCGGTGACTCGATGCCTTCGGCGACAAGTTCAGCGCCCAAGGCGGAAGCGACACTGATCAGGGCTTTGACAATGGCCAGCTTGCCCGAGCTTCTCGCGATCCCGTCAATGAGGTATCGATCGATCTTGACGAATTCTGGGGACAGTTGGTGCCACATCTCGAAGTTCGAGTGGCCGTTGCCAAAGTCGTCAAGCGCAATCCGGATCCCCGCCGCGCGAAGGTAGCCGACGCTCTCCGCAAGCCGCGCTGAATCATCGACGATGTTGTGTTCTGTCAGCTCCACCACGAAGCACCGCAGATCCACGCCGGCCGCAGACAGGCTCGCGAGAATATCGTCCGGGCGCACCGTTTTTTGCATGATGGCCTGCGCACTCAGATTGACGGTCAAGTGCACGTCGGGATCGAGATAGTCGTAGCCTTGCGCGACGACGCGTGCAGCCAATGCTTCGAGTTCGCTGAGTCGGCCGCAGGCGCGCGCCATCTCCAGCAGCCGGAGTGGTGAGCAGCTGGCTTCTTGCGTTCGAATAAGTCCTTCGTGGGCGACAACAGCAAGATCGTTCAGCCGCACAACTGGCTGGTACACGGGATACAGTTGTCCCGGCTCGAACACGAGGTCGAGCAGAGGACGCTGCGTTGATACAGAACGAGCGTCTGATTGATCCAATCGGGTGATCGATGACAAGCGGGTTGTCAGCTCGGGTTATCGGGAGAAGCGCTTACGAATCGGCTTGGCTTGAGGTGGCTTGAGGTGGCTTGTTGGCCATCCGTCATGGTCTCAGCAGTATGTGACAGAAAATAGTGCGGGCGCCTGAGCGTGCAAAAAAGGGTCGCAAGATCGACACGAACCGATGGCACTCGCGTCCTCGCCCAGGCGATCCGATCTTTTCGACTCTGCCGATCGCTGTCACAAAATGCCAGATCGCTTGGATTGGACAAGTGGTATCAGTAGTTCATCGCCTTGATCAACGCCTTGGCGTGGAGCCGTCGACGCTGGGTCGAGATGCTGATCCGAAACTGCAGGGCAGGGGCCCGGCGCTGCGAAAGCGCGCCCGGCAGCCGATTGTCCGTGTGGGCCACCTAGGGCGCCGCGGTCCTTCTTCGTGGCTGGGCGGCTTGAGTTCTAAAGTAGAACCATTGGCAGTTGTGCAAGGCCACTGGGTTCACCTATGCTCAATCGATGCACTTTTTCGCCACACGTTCGCCCTCGTTCCTGCGCGCCAGCTTGCTGGCGCTGCTGATGCTGGGTATTGTGATCAAACCGATGCTGGCGCCATTGTGCGACATTCATGCGCTGGGTCATGCGCTGCGCGATTACCAGCATGAGCCGGGCAAATCCGCAATCGAGAATGTCGGACATCAGCTCGACCAGCATGCGGTGCGCGGCGCGCATGGATTGGTTCATGAAGGCGATTCCGGCGGCGCCTATGCCGACAATACCGCCAGCATTGTGCTGATCGCGGTGCGCTTCGATGCGGTACTTCTGCAGCTAGCGCCCGCCTCACCGGTGCCGCTGGAATCCGTCGGCGCACCGTTCCGACCACCGATAGTCTGATCTTTCGCGGCAGCTGCCGCTGATCACGGTGATCGACCACTGGTCCCCGTACCTCCAACTGCATCGCCTCATTTGCCCGCGAAGGGCGGATCCGCATGTGTTGGTCTCGCGCAGATACAGCCGCTCGCAAAGAAAACTTCCTATCGATAACGCGGACGCTTTGCGCCATCGCGATCGTATCCATTAAGAAATTGAAGAGACGAACATGAAGAAGCAACATTCGATATTCGACAAACGTAAGACTTTCGCGCCGCGTACTGCGCTCACCGCAGCGATTGCCTTTGCGCTGGCGAGTACGGTAGCCGACGCGGCAGTGCTCGCCGACACAGCACCAAGCGACCCACGCCACAACGAGGAAACCTCCAAACTCGAACAGATCGTGGTCACCGCAAGCCCGTTGCGCGGCACCGCTGAGGAACTGTCCGAGCCGGTGGAAGTACTGGGTGGCGAGAAACTGGACGAAACACGGGCCGCGACACTGGGCGAAACCGTCAGCGGTCTGCCCGGTGTGCAGAGCTCCAATTACGGACCTGGTGTTGGGCGTCCCGTGATTCGCGGTCTAGAAGGGGCGCGCGTCTCGGTCCTGTCGGGTGGCTTGGGCGCACAGGATGTGTCGGCCGTCAGTCAGGATCATGCGCTGGCGCTGGAACCCTTCCTTGCTGATCAGATTGAGGTGCTAAAGGGCCCGTCCACGCTGCTGTACGGCTCTGGCGCCATCGGTGGCGTTGTCAATGTGGTCGACGGTCGTATTCCGGAGGAAGCGCCATCGACGCCCTTCTCGGGGCGCGCGGAGGTGCGGTACGACAATGTCAGCGACGGCGGCACGGACATGCTGCGCATCGATGGTGGCAGCGAGCAATTCGCCGTTCATGCCGACGCGGTCTATCGCAACCAGAAGGACTACGAGACGCCTGACGGCGAGCAACCCAATTCATTCATCGACACCAAGGCCGGCGCACTGGGTGCCTCGCTGATCCAGGATTGGGGATTCCTCGGTGCGTCGGTGTCGCGCTACGAAAATACCTACGGCAATCCTGGCGAACCGGGTGATCCCGAGGAGGGGGAGCCTTCGGTGTTTTTGGATATGCGCCAGGATCGCTATGAATCCGAGCTTTCGTTATCCGATCCTTTCGCTGGCGTCGGTCAGCTTCGTGCGAGTCTCGCGCGCACCGACTACGAGCACACCGAATTCGAAGGGGATGAAGTCGGAACAAAATTCGAGAAGAAGGCGACCGAAGGCCGCGTCGAACTTGTGCATACGCCGCATGGGCGATGGACGGGTGCGTTGGGTCTGCAAGGCCTCGACAGCGTCTTCGAAGCAGTCGGCGAAGAAGCCTTCGTGCCGCGTACCAGGACTCAAGGCGTCGGGGGATTCATCATTGAACGCGCACAGTGGGATGCTTTTCAACTCGACCTGGGCGCGCGCCTGGATTCAGTTCGCTCCGACCCGGAGGCCACACTGTCGCCCGATGTGCGCAAACGCAGCTTCACGCCGCTGAGCGCGTCAGCAGGAGCGATCTGGAAGCTGGCTCCGCAATGGGATTTGGTTGCCAATCTCGACCATGCCGAACGCGCACCTGCCGAAGAAGAACTCTTTGCCAACGGTCCGCACGCCGCTACTGCTGCCTTCGAGATCGGCGACCCGAATCTATCGGAGGAAGCTGCCAATCAGATTGAATTCGGTGTGCATTTCCATGGTGATGCCTTTCAGGTCAAGGCGCAGACCTACTACAACCGGTTTTCCGATTTCATCTATCTGGTGGATACCGGCGAAGTCGATGCCGACGACGAGCTGCCCATACGCCAATGGAGTCAACAGGACGCTCGTTTTCGTGGTGTGGAAGCGGAAGCCACCTGGACACTGGCCGACAACGCCAGCGGATCCTGGGAGCTGCGTGCGCTAGGCGATACCGTGCGCGCCACCTTCACCAATGGCGGCAATGTGCCGCGTATCGCGCCGCAGCGGTTTGGCACCTCATTGAGATGGAGCAACGAGCGGTGGCGGGCCTCGTTCGGCGCCATGCGTTACGCTGAGCAGGATGATGTGGCCGAGAACGAGTCGCCGACCGATGGCTATACCCTCGTTGACGCGCATCTGGCATACCACGTCGATATCGCCGATTTGGGTTGGGAGTTCTTCGTTGATGGCACTAACCTGACCAATCAGAGTGCCAGGGTTCATACCTCGTTTCTCAAGGACATCGTGCAGCTTCCGGGACGCGGAGTGAGTGCGGGCGTGCGGGTTTTCTTCTAAGTTCGGCAAGCGCCTTCACAACGCGTCATTCAACGCCCCCGGCAGCAAAACCGGGGGTCTTGATCGCTGGCGGGCTCAACGCCTCAACGCACACTGATCAATCAATTGGGCCTAGCTGCGCTGGGTTTCGCGCGTTTGCCGGCGACCCTCTACACCCCTCGAGCAAACATTCTGGCGCTTTGCCTTCGACAGCGGGCTATCCGCTGATTCCGAGCTGCAGGGGCGGGCCCGGCGCTACGCAACTGCGCCGGGCAACTGATTGTGGTTCCTATTCGAAGCCGTCGGTGAAAATTGCGATTGGCGGCGGCGCCAATTCGATCATCACGACTTCACTGCGGAACTTCGCATGGCGGCGCTCGGCCAGATCTTTCGCCGCAATGCCATCGGCGTAGTAGACGAAGTCTCCGGTGTCGACCACGATCTGCAACGGGGTGCCCGCACCTGTACCGGTCGGCACTTCGACGATGCCTTCGAACGCGCCGCCTGCCGCCAATGCGGTCAGGTCGGTGCTGAGCAGGACGGGCGCATTGCCTGGATCGCCGCTCCAGCGGAACAGGCGGAAATCCAACGCAGGAAGATCAGCGGCGCCGCTCGGGCCGGCGGCAATAACGTAGTCGCTGAAACCGTTGCGTTCGAGGCTGCGGATGGCGCGACCACCTAGGTCGAGGAAGATTGGCGTACCGAACGCGGCCGAACCTGGAGGGCGCGAGCCTGGCGCCGCACCAGTCACGAGCGTGTCGAATTGCAGCACCGGAATCACCAGCGCCTGCGTGCGTGTAGGCGTGGGTAGCCGTGGGGCGCGGAATGCCAGCAATGCGGTCGTGCCGTCCGGCGCAATGGTGAGGGCCTCCATGTTCAATCCAGATGCAATCTCCGGGCTGACGTTGGGTGCGCTCGCCGCCGCGAGACCCAGCGCCGCCGCGCCCAGACCATGCCCGTTGGCGTCATCCCAGGCGATGAGGTCGGTCAGCAGATGGTCGTAGCGGCCGCTGTAGCTCAGCGCCGCAGTGTCGCCGCTGCCGGTCAGTTCTGTAGCAAACACGCGGCGGCGGTTGGGCCGCGGATTGTTGGAGCCGGTGGCCTGGTTACCATGCGAGCCTAGCCAGAACAGACGATTGCCGATGCGTGTCGAGGCTTCGATGTCGACCTCGCGGGGCGCACCGCCGTCGATGTCGGTAAGCGCGAGCGCCGCCGTGAAATCGAATCCGCCCTGGTACAGACCCGAGTTCGTACGCGAGTACAGACGCAGCAGTTGGTTCTCGTCGTCTGCAACGAACATCCAGTCTGCGTCAATCGCCAACGCCGTAGACGCGTCGCTTGCGCCGCTGTGGAAGCGCGTGGCGCTTGGCGAAAGCGATGCCGCCGAGGCGGCGTAGGCAATCGTGTATTCGCCAACATTCATACCCGCATCGGTGGCACGTATGCGCAGCGTGCTGCGACCGACACCGTGCGGCACGATGCGCAGCGCGCGCTGCGCGCCGCTACCGGTCAGGATCATTCCTGCTGCATTGACGACAGCGGTGTTGCTGCTGTCAGCGCTGATCGTGAGGGTGCCAGGGTCTCCATCCGGATCGCCAAACACAAACGCGATGCCTACGCTAGCGGCCGGGTCTGTAGGATCGTTGATCACGCCCCCAAGGCTGCCCGCACCATTGGCAGGCAGATCGAGGAAGCGCGAGGACTTGGCGGGATTGATCTGCACCGTCGGCGCGCCCGGCACGCCAACACAGGGATCGTAGTCAAAGCTGCGGCGTTCGCTGCGTCCGGGATGGCCCAGCGCGCCGCCGCTCGCGGCATATGATCCTTCGGCATCCGCGAGCGTCGACAGTACCCACAGCGCGGCATTGTTGACACCGAGTGCAGCGGACGGCACCCAAGCGGTGACGCTACTCGCGAGCGGCGGCCCGCCGTTGGGGTAGGTCAGGCGATCAACAAGCGTATCGTTCTGATCGTAGAGATTGATCTCGTCGCCATTACCGAGGTTCTGCGTCAGGCCGCCGAGTACCTTGATGCCGCTGCACAAGGCCCAGTTGCTGCGGAACGCGACGTCGGCAAGTTCCGTGAGGATCACCGACTCGCCGGGTTGCACCGTACCGAAGGTGTCGAGAGTGAAACTATCCGGCGTACGGCTGCTGTCGTCGAAGCTCCATCCCGCCATATCGATCGCACTGGCACCCACATTGGTGAACTCGATGAATTCGCCGTCGGCGCCGTTGTACATGTACTCGGTGATGCGCATCTGTGGCGGGATGGGCGGACATGGGTCGAACGGTGTCGCGGGCCGGCCGCTGTACACAGGCCTGCCGATATCGCCGCTCGACGATGTGGTCGAGCCTTCCGCGTCGCCCACGCTCGACAGCACCCATTGCGCTATCTGATTCTGGCCAAGCCCGGCGTCGCCGACCCAGCCACTCGTGTTCTCCGTACGGATCGTGCCGGGGAAGCTCTGGTCGCCGTAGGTAAGGCGATCGACCAGCGCGTCCGCAGCGTCGTAGAGATTGATCTCGTCGCTGCGACCCAGATTGTTGACGTTGCCGCCGAGCACTTTCGCGGCTGCGCACAGGCCCCACGCGGTGCGAAATGTCGCGGCATCCGCTTCGGTCAGCACCGCCGATTCGCCGGCGGCGAGTACGCCGAGCGAGGAAAGGTCGGTCTCTCCGGGGATGCGGCTGCTGTCGTCAAAACTCCAGCCATTCAGATCGACCGCATTGCTGCCGACGTTGGTGAACTCGATGAACTCACCACTCGCCGCCGAGTAGGCGTACTCGGTGATGCGGATCTGCGGTGCACAGGGCTGCGTCGGCGTCGGCGCACGCAAGCTGCGACCGGGGCTGCCGCGATCAGCACCGCTCGAAGCCACCGAACCTTCGGTATCAGCCAGGGCCGATAGTGTCCATGAGGTTGGCATGTTGGCGCCCAGGCCAGCCGCAGACACCCACGCACTCGCATTCTGGGTACGCGGTCCGCCCAGGGTCTGGTCATCGTAGGTCAGGCGATCGACCAGCACGCTACCGCCATCATAGAGATTGATCTCGTCGGCACGGCCCAGACCCTGAGTGCTACCGCCGACAATGCGCACCGCGGCGCACAAATTCCAGGCGCTGCGGAACGTTGCCTCAGTGCTTTCGGTCAGGATCACCGATTGGTTCGGTTGCACCACGCCCAGCGCGCCAAGTGCGACGCTACCCGGTGTTCGCGTGTTGTCGTCGAAACTCCAGCCCGTGAGGTCTATCGGTGTTACGCCCACATTGGTGAACTCGACGAACTCGCCGTTCGTGCCGCTATACATGTACTCGGTAATGCGCATCTGCGCCGACGCACCCGCGCCGATGCCGGAAAAGACCAGCGCTACCGCAATGCGGGCATACAAGGCAAGACGAAACGAGGACATTGGCCGACTCCGCGCCAATGGAAGGAATGGCGCAAGTCAGCGACTATGCGTTGCGCAGATGAAGCGCGAATGACAGCATGCATCGCGGCCGCCTGATAAGCAACTGGCCTTGCGCAGGCGAGGGCAGAAGTCGGGCGCCGCGGCTGTGTTCCCGGTTTTTTCGTTGAGTGAAGATTTGTAGGCTGGCGGGTGAGGTGAGTCGCTTTGACGATGCCCGACGGCATCGTCA
>JANMUE010000325.1:0-16360 GCA_031391205.1 Lysobacterales bacterium
TCTTCCGCCAACGGTGAGACTAGATCAAAAGCAGCGGAGCAAGCCCCGCTCTACAAAATCAAAAGCCAGAGCATCGCGGCGGGACGCCGCTCCCACGTACCCCGCTAGCGCATTTACGCTGGCGCATCCACGCTGATACCCCCATAATCGCGCCCCTTTGTTCGTGCCGGAGTACAACGTGTTCTTTCAGCGTCTGCCAGAGTTCATTGGCAATCACTATCTTCTGGTCGCCGCCCTGTTGGTGCTGATCGTGATCTTGCTGCGCACTGAGATTGGCCTGCTGACCAGGCGCTACAAGATGATCTCGCCGGCCGAACTGGTGCGCCTGATCAATCGCGACAACGCCCTGGTCATCGATGTTTCGGCACAGGCCGACTTCGACAAGGGCCATATCGCTGGAGCACGTCATGTTGCGCTCAATCAGATCGACCCGGAACACAAGGAACTGGCCAAAGTGCGCGAGTTGCCGGTGGCCGTGGTGTGCCGCAGCGGAATGACCGCCCAAGGTGTCTGCGCTCGGCTTAGCAAAGCCGGATTTACCCGCGTGCATTGCCTGGACGGCGGCCTGAATGCCTGGATCGCTGCCGAACTCCCGGTCGTGAAGAAGTAGCCGACCCGGGTCGAAAGTAGGCTGTGGGTGAGCACAGCGAACTCCTGCAATATACAAACCTGCTGGGGTTCGCTGCGCTCACCCGCAGCCTTCGGCGCTTGAATCTGGCGCCAACGCCCAGACCTCGGCGGTGCGGATGGGGTGTTGCAACAGTCCCGGCTCGCCGCCAGCCCCTCAACGTGGAATAATCCGCGCCCTTTTGCCAACCTCGGTCGCAAGACCTACGGAGAATTCAATGTCCGATCCGAATCCGCTCGCCAATGGCGCCGACACATCCGCCGCCGCTCAGGTCCAGGTCGGTGTACAGAAAATCTATGTCAAGGACGCTTCCTTTGAAGCG
The DNA here is from genome assembly GCA_031391205.1 of Lysobacterales bacterium. GTDB lineage: Bacteria > Pseudomonadota > Gammaproteobacteria > Xanthomonadales > Ahniellaceae > 0-14-3-00-62-12. The sequence continues at coordinate 951 of JANMUE010000325.1, forward strand.
CCGAGCGCGCCGCACATCTTTCAGGAACAGTCGCAGCCGCAGATTCAGTTGAATCTGAACCAGTCGGTCAACAACCTGGCCGACGGCGTCTATGAAGTGGTCCTCGCGATCACTGTTACCTGCAAATTCGGCGACAAGAATGCCTATCTGGCCGAAGTCAAACAGGCTGGCGTTTTCAACCTGAGCGGCTTCGATCAGGTCAATCTGCACGGCGTGCTTGGCACTTTCTGCCCGAACACCTTGTTCCCGTATGCACGTCAGACGATTTCGGACCTGGTGCTGGCCGGCGGCTTCCCGCCGTTCCTGCTGCAGCCGATCAACTTCGACCAGATCTACGTCGACCAGATGCGTCGCCGCGCTGCTGAAGCCAACGCTCCGGCCAATGCCTGATCCTGCGGCGGGATAAAATGCCCGCCGAATGAAGGATCAAAAATGTGTCGTGATGTGGGAGCGGCGGGACGCCGCTCCCACATCCAAGTTGGTCCCTTTGACGTCTATTCTGGTTAACTCTGGAACGATGGCGTCTGGAGTAGTCTTGGCTCATGGGTCTTAACGATCAGCACATCGCCGTCCTGGGTGCAGGGTCCTGGGGCACGGCACTGGCCATGGTGTTGGCACGTCACGGCGTCGACGCCGTCCTCTGGGGTCGCGATGCGGCCGCGATGGCGTCGATGCAGGTCGATCGCCGCAACCAGCGCTATCTTCCTGACAGCCCACTGCCCGAGAACCTGCGTGTCACCGCAGATTTGAGCGAGGCGTTGCGCCAGGCCAGCCTGTGGCTGATCGTCACGCCCAGCCATGCCTTTGCCGATGTTCTGCGCGATGCGCTGCGACACGCGTCGCATCCTGCTGGGGTGGCGTGGGCCACCAAGGGCTTCGAACCCGGCTCGGGGCGCTTCCTGCACGAGGTTGCGGCAGCCGAACTGGCACCTGGCACACCCACCGCCATCGTCACCGGGCCCTCGTTCGCACGCGAAGTGGCACAGGGCCTGCCGACCGCGGTGACGGTGCATTCTGATTCGATGGACTTCGCTGAAACCATCGCGCATTTGCTGCACGGCCCGGCGTTTCGCGCCTACACCGGCACCGACATGATCGGCGCTGAGCTCGGCGGCGCGATGAAGAACGTGCTCGCGGTTGCCACCGGTGTTGCCGACGGTATGCAGCTCGGGCTGAACGCCCGCGCCGGCATGATCACGCGTGGCCTCAACGAAATTCTGCGTCTTTGCGTTGCGCTCGGCGGCCGCCCGGAGACCATCATGGGCCTGGCCGGAGTCGGCGATCTGGTGCTCACCTGTACCGGCGATCTGTCGCGCAATCGTCGCCTGGGTCTGGCACTGGGCCGCGGCCAGAAACTGGCCGAGGCGGTCAGCCAGATTGGCCAGGTGGTGGAGAGCGTTCAAACCGTGAACGAAGTGATGCGTCTGGCCAATCGCCATGGCATGGACCTGCCGATCACCGCCCAGGTTCAACGCGTATTGAATGAGGAATGCACCCCTGCCGAGGGACTGCAGGCCTTGTTGGCGCGCGAGCAGAAGCCCGAGTATCCACCCGGCATGTTCGGCACCCGCGCCGATCCGCTCTGAGTACGCCGCAGCCATGCCCCAGCATGCGTTGAGCCGCAACGAACAACGCGCCGTGACCAGCGCCGGTCTGGCCAGTGTGGTGTTGATGTTCATGGCCTGGTTCGTGATGCCGCGCTTGAACGCCCTGGCGTTCGCACCGGGCGAAATCCTGCCGTTGCCGATTCGGCTGTTCCAGGCCTGCTATGCGGTTTGGCCCTTCATTTTGCTCGCTGCGGCGGTGATAGGCGTTTTACTCCCCCGGCTGGATCCCGACGGCCCCTGGCGACGCTCGCTGTTGATTCTGGACTGGGTGCTGACCGCCTGCGCCATTGCGCTGATCGGATTGGGCGCCGTCGCCGCCTATCTTCCGGTATTCCTGCTGCCAGGAAGAATTTGATCGGGTTGGGCCACTTTACCCGCGTATATGGACTGACGCTAAAGTGTCGCATCCCAGCCAAGGAGCCGCCCGGTGACACTGCCACCCCCTCTTCCGAGTTACAACCCCTATGCCGCACCCGCTGCCCGCGTCGACGATCTTCACGACGATCAACTCGTGCTGGCCGATCGTGTGATGCGGCTGGTCGCGGTAATCGTCGATTTCGCCATCGTGATGGGCTTGGTGGCGGTGTTTGCCATCATCGCGGCGATCATGCTGCCGGCCATGCAAAAAAACTCGCAAGGTCAGGAAACGGCGATGATCGTGTTTGGCGTGATCGGCGGCGGAATATTTCTTACCTTGGTGATCTACAACATGGTGCTGATCCATCGTTACGGGCAGACCATAGGCAAACGCATATTCAAGATCAAGATCGTGCGCACCGATGGCAGCCAGTGTTCGCTGCTGCGCTATATCTTCGCGCGCTGGCTGCCGGTGGGTTTGCTCAGCGGCATCCCGCTCCTGGGATATATCGTGCAATTGGTCGACCCGCTGATGATCTTTCGCTCCGATCAGCGCTGTCTGCATGACCTGATTGCCGACACCATCGTGGTCAAGGCCTAGCCGACGCGCCGCCGAAAGTACCGCAAATGCCATACCGTCCGACCAGGGTGCCCGCTAAAGTGCTAAATCGTTCCAAGGATGATTGACGTGTCGCTGCCGCCGCCCTTACCACCGACCAATCCCTACGCGGCCCCGGCAGCCCGCGTCGTCGATTATCAAGAAGGACAGTGGGTGCTGGCCGATCGCGGCATCCGGTTGGTGGCGAAGATCGTGGACAGTTTGATCTTTGGGCTGGTCCCCGGCATCGCCATCGGCGCTGCCATCGCGTTGCCGGCAATGAGCGAAAAGCAGTCGCAAGGCATTGTCGCCGTAGTGTTCGCACTCATCGGAATTGCTGCATTCCTGTTCGTCGTCATCTACAACATGCTTCTGCTGCATCGTCACGGTCAGACCATAGGCAAGCGCCTGTTCAATATTCGCATTCTGCGCAGCGATGGATCGCATTGCGATTTGCTGCGCGTCATCTTCGCGCGTTGGCTGCCGGTGACCCTGCTCGGATTCATTCCACTGATCGGGTATGTGGTGTCGCTGGTCGATCCGTTGATGATCTTCGGCAACGATCAGCGCTGCTGGCACGATCTGCTTGCCGATACCATCGTGGTCAAGATCTGAGCCCGGCACCGGATGCTGGATACCCTGACGCAAGTTGAAACCCCCGAAGGCATCGCGCTGCGGCTGCGGCCAGCGGGTATGCTGCCGCGTGCAGCTGCCTGGGCGCTGGATTTCGCCATCCGCCTGGCGCTGCTGTGGATGCTGTCCATCCTGTTGATGGTGCTGGGTGAAACCGGGATGGGGCTGTATCTGATCGCGCTGTTTGCGGTGTTCTGGTTTTATCCGGTGCTGTTTGAAGTGCTGCGCGACGGCCAGACCATAGGCAAGAAGGCGATGGGCCTGCGCGTGGTACACGCCAATGGCACGCCGGTCACCTGGATCGCTTCGGTAGTGCGCAATCTGATGCGCGTCGTCGACACGCTGCCCCTGATCTATGCGATCGGCTTCATCACCGGCTTGATCGATCCGCGCGGACGCCGGCTCGGTGACATGGTCGCGGGAACCCTGGTGGTGCATGTGGAAAAACCGCAGCTGCATATTCCGGCACCTAACGTGCCGGTGGTGCACACATCGGCGGCACTGAGTTCGGACGAAAAAGCCGCCATCGTCGCCTTCGCCGAACGCGCCCAGCAGCTGACTGCAGAACGCCAGCAGGAACTGGCCGACATCCTGCCCCTGCTCACCGATGCGCGCGGCAGCACTGGCGTGCAACGCCTGCTCGGCATGGCCAACGCGTTCCTGGGGCGGCAATGAAACAGGACGTCTTTCAACTGCAGCATCAAGGCGAATGGGACGCGCTGGAGCAATGGTTGACCCAGCGCGCAAGACCGCGTCATCGCGAACGGCTGCGCGATGTCGAAGGCCTGAGCAGCGATCTGGAATTTCCGGCGCTGTATCGCCGCGTCTGTCAGCACCTGGCGCTGGCCGAACGTCGCGGCTACAGCGCGCTGCTGATCGAGCGCCTGCAGGATCTGGTGCATCGTGGTCATCTGGTGCTGTACCGGCCGCCGCCGCCACGCATGCATCGCATCATCACCTTTTTCAGCGCTGATTTCCCGCGGCTGGTGCGTGCGCAGTGGAAGGTGATGGCGGTATCAGCATTGCTGTTCTTCGGGCCCCTGCTGTTGATGATCGCCCTGCTGCAATGGCGGCCGGAGTTGGCGCATACGCTGTTCGAACCGGCAAAACTCGCCGAAGTCGAGAACATGTATGACCCCGCCGACAGGAATAAACGCCTGGGTCGCGAAAGCGGCAGCGACATGTTCATGTTCGGCTACTACATCATGAACAACGTCAGCATCGGCTTCCGCACCTTTGCCAGCGGGCTGTTGGTGTGCATCGGCCCGATCCTGATGCTGGCCTTCAATGGGCTGATGATCGGCGGCATTGCCGGGCATCTGACCGCGATTGGGTACGGAGAACCGTTCTGGCGCTTCGTCGTCGGCCATTCGGCACCTGAGCTTCTGGCCATTGTCATCGCGGGCGGCGCCGGCATGCAGATCGGCATGTCGCTGTTGGCGCCAGGGCGGCGCAGCCGCGGCCGCGCGCTGGTCGAATCGGGCATCATCGGCGCCAAGCTCGTACTTGGCGTGTTCGCGATGCTGGTGTTCGCGGCCTTTGTCGAGGCGTTCTGGAGTTCGATTGGCTGGATGCCCAACGTCATCAAATACAGTGTTGGCGGACTGCTGTGGCTGCTGATTCCGCTCTGGCTGTGGCGCGGTGGCAGGGGTGTGGCGCATGCGCCTTGAGGGCATGTCCATCGTGTTGCGCCCGCGCTCGCCCTGGGAGGCGACCGATCTGGGTGTTGCGCTGGTGCGCCAGCACGCGGCACGCATTTACGCTGCCTGGGTGCTCGTCACGCTGCCGGTGTGTCTGCTGCTGACGGCATTCGGCATGCTGATCGATCAGGTCTGGGTCGGCGCGCTGTTAATGTGGTGGCTCAAGCCGATATTCGATCGCATCCCGCTGTATGTGCTTTCGCGTGCCGTGTTCGGCGCTGCACCCAGCCTGCGCGAGACGGTACATGCGCAGTGGTCCTGGGGCTGGCGTGCCTGGCGCTGGTTGCACTGGCGCCGCCTGCATCCGGGTCGCGCGCTGCTGCTGCCTGTGGATCTGCTCGAAGGGCTCAGCGGCGCTCAGCGCAGCGAGCGCTGTTCGGTATTGGCGCGGGCGACAGGCTCACCCGCCCTGCTGGTGACGGTGATCGGTGTTCATATCGAGTCGATGCTGTACTTCTCGATTCTGCTGTTCGGAATCCTGTATCTGCCGATCGACTGGATGTCGGACTCGGTCAAGGCAATGATGGAGACGCTGTTCGTGCATCCGCCACTGTGGGCACAGGCGATGAGCAACCTGCTCTATTGGCTGGCGATGAGCATCATGGAGCCGTTCTATGTCGGAGCCGGATTCGGTCTGTATCTGAATCGCCGCACACAGCTGGAAGCCTGGGACATCGAACTGGCATTCCGCCGGCTGGCGGCAAGGCTGCGGCAATCGGCTGCGGCGATGCTGTTGCTCGGTGCAACCTTGCTGGTCGCGACAGCGCCCAACGTGCAGGCAGCGGTGGTCGACGGTGAAAGCATCGCTGCCGCTAGCCGCTCCCACATTTCGATGCGGTCGCCGCTGGCGATTGCGGACGACGAAGTCGAGGACGATGAACCGGTCAATCTGAAAGAGCTGATCGAATCGGCCGAGAAGGTGGATGCCGAACTCGACCTGGACAGCGAAGCCACTTCCGAAGTGTCCGGGTTGCAGCAGGTCTTCTCGCGGCAGTATCGCGACGACGCTGCCGGCTTCGAGAAATCGGTCAGCACTGCGTATACCGACGAAGACCTCAATTCCAAGGCCACGATCACCACCTGGGAGCCACGGCAGCCCGAAGATCCCGCGAAGCCGACCGCGATGCCGGACTGGCTGAAAGACTTTGCGGCAGTCATCGCCTTCCTTGCCGAAAATGGATTGTGGATATTGCTCGGGCTGTTGATCGTCGTGCTGATTCGCTATGCCTCACACTGGCTGCCCTGGATCGGAGATCGCCTGGAACGCGCGCGCACGCTGGACGCCGTTGCCGAACATGATCTGCTGCCGCTCGAGGCGCTGCCCGACGATCTTCCCGCAGCGGTGCGCGCGTTATGGGCGCAGGCACAGCCGCGTGCTGCACTGGCATTGTTCTATCGCGCCGCCGTGCAACGACTGGTCGACACACTGGGCACGCCGCTGCCACCGGGAGCCACCGAATCGGAATGCCTGCGCCAGGCGCGGCGCCTGGATGACCGGGACTACGCCGGATTGTTCGCGCGCATCGTGCGCAGCTGGCAGGGCATTGCCTATGCCGAGCGCGTACCCAGCATCGCCGATCTCGATGCGCTGCTGGGTGACTGGCAGCGTCGACCCGAGTTGCCCGCATGAGCCGTCGTGGCGTGCTGCTCGGCGTGATCGCCCTTCTGCTGGTGGGCGCTGTGGCGGCGTGGTGGTTTTACACCTTCAAGCGCGTGCCGGTGGAAATCGATTTGCCGATGCGCGGCGAGGCACGCTACAACCCCTTGTTCGCGCTCAAACGCGCCCTGCAGGCACACGGCATCGAGGTCGTTTCCGCCGGCAATTCGTCCATCGATACCGCGGCATTGCAACCCGGCGATGCGTTGGTGCTGTACAGCGATGTGCGCACATTGAGTGCAGCCACCAGTCAGGCCCTGCTCGCCTGGGTCGATCGCGGCGGGCATCTGGTGTTTGCGATGCCCTCTGACGACGGCGAGCAGGGGCCGCTGCTGGAGACGCTGGGGCTGTATGTGCAGGAAAATCTGCGCTGCCTGGAGTGGCCCGTCAAGGACGATAAGGACGACAAGGACGACAAGGACGACAAGGAAGCCTCGCACTGCTTTCAGTATCGATTCGATTCCTACGAGGACGATCTCACCGAGACCTTTGCCTGGGTCTGGGGCAATGTCGATGATGGCTATCTGTTCGGACGCCAGTACCGCGGCGAGGGCAGCCTCTTCGTCGCCGGCGAGCTCGACTTTCTCGACAACACCGAACTCGACGAACCCGGTCACGCCGATCTCGCCTGGCAGCTGCTTGCGCCGGTGCTGGGCGAAGGCAGGGTGCATCTGATCTATGCCGCCGATGTCGCCCCGATGTATGTGCTGATTCTGCGTCATGGCTGGCCGATCCTGTTGCCGCTGTTGATCGCGCTGCTGGCCTGGTTGTGGGCACGCAGTCAGCGTTTCGGTCCACTGCTGCCATTGGCTTCAGGGCACCGCCGCGCCCTGCTCGAACACGTGCAGGCCTCCGGCGAGTTTGTATTCCGGCGTGGCCGCACCCTGTCGTTGTACGCCGCGGCGCAGCGACTCTTCATGGCGCGACTGCGGCGCCGCGAGCCGGCGCTGGCGGCACTCGATGGCGAAGCACTGGTACAGGGCCTGTCCACGCGCTACGAAATGCCCGCCGCATCGATTCGGCAGGCGCTCAATCCGGTTGATCTGGCACGGCCCGATCAATTCATCGCCACGATCAAAACCCTTATGCAGCTGAGAGCCAAACTATGAGCCAGGAAGCCACGACCCCGATCATGCCCATCACCGGCGCCGCGCTTTCGGAACGCACCGATGCGATCCGACAGCAGATTGCCCAGGCCTTCGTCGGCCAGGCGGAGGTGCTGGATCAACTGCTGATCGCGCTGCTGGCGAGCGGACACGTGCTGCTCGAAGGCGTGCCCGGCCTAGGCAAAACTCTGCTGGTGCGCTCACTGGCTACGGCACTGGAATGCGGTTTTGCACGCGTGCAGTTCACCCCCGATCTGATGCCCAGCGATGTCAGCGGCCATGCGTTCTACGACCCCAAGACCGAGACTTTCAAGATTCGTCGCGGCCCGGTGTTCACCAATCTGTTGCTCGCTGACGAAATCAATCGCGCGCCGGCAAAGACTCAGGCGGCACTGCTGGAAGTGATGCAGGAACAACAGGTCACCATCGAGTCGCGCAGCTTCCCGCTGTCACCACCGTTTCTTACCGTGGCGACGCAGAATCCGATCGAACAGGAGGGCACTTATCCGCTGCCCGAGGCCCAGCTCGATCGTTTCCTGCTGAAGATCCTGATGAACTATCCGGGGCACGACGACGAGGTGCGCATGGTCACGTCGGTCAGTGCCGGCCGCACCGGCAGCGACTTCGATCTGTCGCGGGTGCGCGCCGTGGCCAAGCCCGAAGTCATCGTCGCCATGCAGCTGGGTACAGCACAGGTACGCGTTGATGCGGTAGTGCTCGACTATGCGGTGCGCATCGCACGCGCCACCCGCGACTGGCCCGGCATCACCATGGGTGCCGGCCCGCGCGGCAGCCTATCGCTGGTGCGCGCCGCACGCGGCCAAGCGGTACTCGATGGCCGCGATTTCGTCACCCCGGACGATGTCCGCGCCATTGCCAAACCGGCGCTGCGGCATCGCGTCGGCCTGGCGCCGGAAATGCAGATTGAAGGCCGCCGTGTCGATGACGTGCTCGATGCCCTGTTGCTGAAAGTGGAAGCACCGCGTCGATGAGGCCACATGAATATGCGGCGGCATCGCCATCGGCTGTCGCGCCGGTGACGAAATGCCGCGGACGTGACAGCCGATGGCGACGTCGCCGGAGCAAGCCCCGGTGCTACAGGGCTGATCATGCGGCCTAGCGCAGCACTGGTGGCTGCCCTGATCGCCTGGGCGCTGATTGGCGCGCTGGTGGTGGCTGCGCTGTTGCCGATGCAGGCCTTCGTGGTGACCGGCATCGCGCTGGCATTGATTGCCGCGCAGGATCTGTTGCTGCTGCGCGCCCTGCCCACGCCTGAGGTGCAGCGCGATCTGCCTGCGGTGGTGCCAGTGGCAGTAGAACGTGCCCTGCTGTTGCGCCTGCGCCATGCCGGCAAACGTCCGCTGCGCGTGCAGGTGCAGGATTTGCATCCGGGGGATTGGCCGGTATTCGGGCTTCCGCGTGAAGTCAGTCTGCCGCCGGGGCGAGAGCTGGAAGTTCCCTACCGCGTCACGCCGATCGAGCGTGGTCAGTTCGTGTTTGAGGCCTGCGCGCTGCGTCTGCGCTCGCCGTTTGCGTTGTGGTGGCAGCAGCGTCGTGTCGGCACGCCGCAATCCGTGCGCGTCTATCCCAACTTCGCGCCGCTGGCCAAGCTCGCGCTGATCGGTTCGGAACAGGCCTCGCGCGTGGTCGGCGCACATCTGAAGCGTCGACGCGGCGAAGGCACCGAGTTTCAGCAGCTGCGCGAATACCGCACCGGCGATTCCATGCGCCAGATCGACTGGAAGGCGAGCCAACGTGCGCGCAAGCTGATCTCACGCGACTATCAGGACGAACGCAATCAGCAGGTCATGCTGCTGCTGGATACCGGGCGCCGTCTGCTGGCGCGCGACGGCAATCTGGCGCATTTCGATCATGTGCTCAATGCCGCCCTGATGGTCGCCTACATCGCATTGCGCCAGGGCGACGCGGTCGGGCTGCTCGCTGCCGGCGGCACGGCGCGTTATCTGTCACCGGGGCGGGGCCTGGGCACCATAGACAGCCTGCTCAATACCGTGTTCGATCTCAAGGCGCAGCCGGTCGCCACCGATTATCTGGACGCCGCCATGCAACTCGCCGCGCGCCAATCGCGGCGCTCGCTGGTGCTGTTGATCACCAACGTCCGTGACGAAGATATCGAAGATCTGGTCGCCGCCGTGCGCCAGATGCAGAAGCGCCATCTGGTCTGCGTCGCCAGCCTGCGCGAACAGATCGTCGACACCTCGTTGCAGCAGGAGGTGCGCGGTTTTGATGATGCCATCCGTGTTACGGCCATGGCCCAGTACGTGGAACAACGGACACGCGCGCATCAGGCATTGCGCGCCCAGGGTACCGAGGTGCTGGATGTGACCTGCGCCGAACTGCCCGCGGCGCTGGTCGAACACTACCTCGCGATCAAGCGTGCCGGGCGGCTGTAACAAACCAACTGGCGCATTTGCCCTCGTCGCCGACTGATAAGGCTTTGCCTCGGCAGCCCATCTGGTTGCAGACTGCCACCTCTCGAACCGGAGCGTGGAATGAAACGGCTGCTTACAGGGTTGTCGATCGTGTTGCTGGTCCTCACCGGCATACTGGGATGGACATTCACTGCGGCGCTGCTGCCGGTGCCGGATGCCGTGCCGGTCACGCTGCCGGATACGCATCCACCGGCCGGCATGCAGCTGTTCGCTATTCCGGCCGGACGCATGCAATCGCGCGCCATGCTCGCCTTTCGCGGCGGCAGCTTCTCCGACCGGCGCGTGTTCGGCATGGGTGCCATCCTGGTGCGGCATCCGCTGGGCGATGTGCTGTTCGATTCCGGCTTCAGCCGCGATGTCGAAGCTCATTTCCGCACTACGCCGCGGCTGATGCAGCTGACCTCGGAGTATGCCGAGGAAGCGACGGTTGCCGAACAGTTGCGGCATGCCGGCATCGCGCTGACCGCGCTCAAAGGCGTGGTGCTGACGCATGCGCACTGGGACCATGTCAGCGGGCTGGCCGATCTGCCCGGCGTGCCGGTCTGGGTCAATCCCGATGAGCTCAGCTTCATCGAGAGCGGCGATGCGTCGACAGCCCTGGCGCGCCAGCTCGGTACCGGCAACTACCATGTCTACAATTTCGACGACGGTGCCTACCTCGGTTTTGCGCGCAGCCACGATCTGTTCGGCGATGGCAGTGTGGTGCTGGTGGCGGCACCGGGACATACGCCGGGCTCGATCATCGCCTTCGTCCATTCCGCCGATGGCAGGCACTATGCGCTGATCGGTGATCTGGTCTGGCAGAAGGAAGGCATCAACCTGCCAGCTGAGCGGCCGTGGCTGCCGCGGCAGCTGGTCGATACCGATGCCGCCGCAGTGCGTCAGCTGATCGTGCAGATGCATCAGCTGCAGCGATCAATACCCGGACTCGTAGTCGTCCCGGCGCACGACCGCCGCGTCTGGGAAACGCTGCCGAAGTTGCCGCTGACGCGGTAACCGCGTTCGACGCGGCGACAGCGCATTCGTGGGTTCGACCTGCGGTCGAACGCTTTCGGATTGGCGATAAAGCGCGTCCGACCAGAGGTTGGACCCACGGGAGTGCGACTGCGCATATCAACGATGCTATTTTCGCCGTGCAGCACCGGCGGGCTGATAGATGCTGAGCATATTGCGATCCGGATCGACAAAGTCCACCGACAGCCCGCCATCCGGGCATTCGCTGACCGGCACCACGATCTCGACCCCGCGCGCCACCAGCGCGTCGGCATAGTCGTCGATGCCATTCGTCACATTGAACACGATCACCGGTGACTCGCCGATCTTGGCCGAACGCGTAATGAATACCAACGCGATGTCTCCTACTTGTGCCATTCCAAACGGGCCATCATGGCCGTCGACCGCTTCGACCGACAGGCCCAGCGTGTCGCGATAGAATGCGATTGAACGCTGCAGATGGGAAACAAAAAATACGATGGCACCAACGGTGCAGTCCTTGAGCATGAGCTTCTCCTGATTGAAAACGAAATGGCTGAACGCGACGCAAAGTATCCGTGACCGTCTCAGCCATCTACTTGTTGCCGCCGCGGGCGGATTTGTGAGCATCATTTGAAGGGCGGCCTCGCAGCACGATCAGATGCCCGTCCGCGTCGTGCGTGCCCAGCCCGGAGTTTTCCTGCAGCGCTGCCTTCAGTGCGCGGCGCATCAACCCGAACTGAAGCTCGTTACCGCGCATCGCGCTGTCTGTGCGCTTGCCCGCGAGGTCCATGGTCGGCGCGCCGGGCAGTCGTTCCAGGATCTTGCGGATGCTGGTCATTCGCTGACGAAACGCCGCGTCGCTGATGCCCAGGATCCAGCGCACTTCATCGGCATTCAAGCCGTGCAGGGCCAGGGTCGCGACGCGGCGTGCCGCAGGAGGTAGCCGAATCAGCAGCGCGCGCGTCGATGCGCCATCGGCAGCGTTGTCGGCTGATGCATCGTCATGATCGACCTGCGCCACATTCGCCTCGCGCTGCCGCCGCCGCACCGCGCTGCGCACATGCATCGCCGCCTGCCGCCGCAGCGTGCCGGCCAGCCATTCGATATCGGAACGACCCACCTGCAGCGCGGCGAGCAAGGTCTCCTGTACCAGATCCTCGCCCTCATCGGCGTGCTGGGTCAGTCGTCGTGCAAGCCTGCGCAATTCGCGATAAGTATGCAGATCCATGCGTCGATTCTGCCATCGATGAGTGTGCGTGGGACCGACCTGCGGTCGGACGCTTTCGCCAGAGTGGCCCGAGTCAACAAGAAGCGTCCGACCACAGGTCGGACCCACAAAGGCAGTTGCTCCTACACCGCATCAGCCTGGCCGCGTTGCCGCTTCCAAGGCGTCGATATGGCGCATTGCATCGCCGCGGCTGCCGCCGCACATCGCTGGCTCCGGCCGCAGCTGCCCGCACACCTTGGGCCGATCCGGCTGACCGAAAATCATGCATAGATTGCCGGCGCTCAACTGCACACAGCGCACGCCCGCCGGCTTGCCCGCGGGCATGCCGGGAATCGGCGAACTGATCGACAGCGCAATGCAGCAGGCGCCACAGCCGCTGCGGCAGAACCAGCCACCTTTGGGATTGACGCTGAGCGCGCCTTCGATCTCGGACATCGCGCATTGTAGGGCGTGCGGCTGCAGGAAACGTTCTGGTGGAGTGCGGCAGCGTGGTGCCGTTCTGTTTGTAGCGCCTAAGGCAAGGCAGACAGCCAGAACAGCGGCAGCAAGCTGCCGCACTCCATACAGAAATCAGAACGCCTGATCCTCAAAGAAATCGGAGAACATGCGATCGGGCTTGGGCGCTGCGTCCATGGGTTCGATGATCCAGGAACTGACGCCGCCGCGCATCGCGATGTAATCCAGGCTGTAGACCATGCCGGCGTTGTTGATGTCGTCGCGATCCTCGCGCGCATAGGTCAGCACCGCCTGCATGCCGGAGATGCGCAGCTGCGAAGGCGTCTCGTCTTCCACGCCCAATCCCGCCGGCCCGATTTGCTGTGTCAGCGCGCCGCTGGCAAGGGTGTAGACGCCGATGCCGGCGTTCACCCCGATCGACGGATCCTGGATGAAGATCGACGGGCCGGCAAGGGTTGCGCCCGTAAACCCACCCGTGGGTATGCTCGGGGTGAAGGTACGCTGCAAAACGAAATCGCCGGCGATCCGCTCATAGACGTCGATGTCCTGGCGCCGGTCGATGGTGCTGACCGGCATGGCATGCACCAGGCTGATGCGCGCGCCGTCCAGCGATGGGCCGGAATAGGACTCGCTGACCAGGCCGATGATGGTGGTGCCACTAAAGGTCTCGATGCGGCCCCAGCTGCCGCTGCTGAATTCGAACACGTCGACGCCGTTGACGAAGTTCCCGCTGATCTGCGCCGCCCAGCCGATGGCCGCGAGCGTTCCGGAAATCGTGAGGTCAGAAGAGTACCGCGGGGAATCGCCGACCGGATCGGGCAGCAATGTGCCGCTGGCGCAGCTCGCACCCGGTAATGGAAACGCGACCATCTGGCGCAATGCAGCGTCGATCTCAATATCGCTGATTACACCCGCGCTGGAAACCGCGAGCGCCGTACCGAGGTTCGTGGTGGTGCCGGCACCTGTGAAGCTGAGCTGGCACAGCGGCGACCAGGTGTCATCGATCATCCGCTGCAGCACCTGGATCACCGGATTGGGCAGACCCAGCGTCTGGTTGGCCGGATAACTGATGAAGGCGCGATCGCCAAGCAGCGCCACTTTTGCCGGAGTGCCGAGGGCAGTGTCTCCACCCACGGTCTGCGCGAAAAACCATTCGCCGCCAGATCGATGCATGAAATACGCAGCACCCAGATCGAGTCCGCCGGCACCCGCGAGATCGGCACCGGGCGCCAGCAGCAGCGCCCAGTCGCCATCCAGCGCCAGATCCTCGCCCAGATAATCAGGCACGATGCCGGCACCGTGCCAGATACGTTGTCGTGGTGTCGCGATCCCGGCCGCCAGGCTATACGACGACACGGAACCCTGGTCGACCGCCTTGACCGAGGCGTCGTCGCCGGGTGCACCGACCAGCAGAAAGCCGCCACTCAGCCGCACCGAAGCGTTGGCAAATGCATCGCTGTCGGTGCTGTTGATCTGCGCCGTACGCAGCCAGTTGCTGCCGTCAAAATGATAGATCGCCGTCATCATCGGCGGGCCATCGGTCAGCGCGCTGACCGCGATTGTCGTGCCTTCGATATCCGGATACATATAGGAGAAACCGAAGAAACCGCTGCCCTGCACGGGATCTGGCAATGCCGCAAGACTCCAGATACCGCCGCCATCACGACTGGCGATGAATACCGCTCGCTCTGCAGTGCGCGGCGCGACGATCACCGCGCGTCCGGCCTCGGCGCTGACGTCGTAGCCGAACTGTGTGGCCAAGGTCGAACCGGTCTGCACCAGCTTCTGCACGTTGAACCATGTGCCAGTCACCTGTCGGTAGATGTAGACCGCGCCCTGAGTGCTGGGTGTCGGCCGATGCTGGCGTGCACCGATCAGCAGATCCTGACCATCGAAATCCAGGCCGAAGCCGAAGCGTTCAGCACCGCCCGCTGTCGCATCCGGCAATGTCAGCCGTGCTTCCTGATTCCAGACACCGCCGGTATTGAGATAGATGTAGACCACACCCTGGTCCTGCACCGCCGCTTCGTCGCGTCCCGGCGCAGCAATGAAAAGACGGTCATCGCTGAGCGCCATGCCGTAGCCGAAACGATCGCCGGATTGCGCGTCGACGGGCGCCAGCGTGCTGACATAGAGAAACGGTGCCGACGCCGAGGCACGCTCATAGATGTAGACGCGACCGGAGTCATTGCCCGGTATACCGAAGGCGCGCGCGAGTACCAGCCGGTTGCCACGCAACTCGGTCGACGCCGGCCCGGTCTGCCCCAGCGTGGGCGGCACGATGCGCTGGCGCCGCAGCCAGACGTTACCGACGCGTTCGTAGACGTAGTACGCCTCGCCATTGCTGCCGGTGACCACCGCCCAATTGCCCTCGGCAGCAATCTCGGTGCCAAATCCATCCTGGGGATCCCCAAAGTCCGCCGTGGTCGGCACTGGCACACCGCCCGGCGGCGTCTGCGCCTGCAGTCCGAGCGCTGCGAACGCGCAGCAAAGCAAGGTCACACCCATCCTGGTCCACATGATCGACACCTCCATTCGGCCAACGCAATCTACACCTTCGAACGTGGGAGCGGCGTCTCGCCGCGAAGCCCTTGCTGTACTCTCGATAGTCAGAGCAACAGCTTCGCGGCGGGACGCCGC
>JANMUE010000365.1:0-1032 GCA_031391205.1 Lysobacterales bacterium
TTCCGCACTGCATAAGTCGGTACGCGGCAGTGATCCCGACGCCGCCTTGTACTGGCTGTGCCGCATGCTCGATGGCGGTTGCGATCCCAGATACATCGCGCGCCGTGTACTGCGCATGGCCTCCGAAGACATCGGTAATGCCGACCCGCGTGGCTTGACCATGGCGCTGGAAGCCTGCGAAGTGTACGAGCGCCTAGGCTCGCCCGAAGGTGAGTTGGCCCTGGCTCAAGCCGTGGTGTTCCTGGCTATCGCCGCCAAGAGCAACGCGGTCTACATGGCTTTCAACGAGGCCATGCAGGATGCCAAACAATCCGGTTCGCTCGACGTGCCCTTGCACCTGCGCAATGCCCCCACGCGCCTGATGAAGGAACTCGGCCATGGAGAAGGCTATCGTTACGCCCACAATGAGCTGGACGCCGTGGCCGCCGGTGAAAAATACTTTCCAGATGCTATGCCGACACGACATTATTACCGCCCTGTGCCGCGCGGCTTGGAAATCAAGATCGCCGAGGCGCTGGAAAAAGTGCGTAAGAAAAAGTAAGCCGATTGGAAATTTGATTCTGGATTCAAGACGCTTCGACTCACTTCGACTCCGCTCAGTACAAGCCGCTCAGCGACCGGAATACGTTCGTCCGGTCACTGAGCGTAGTCGAAGTGTCTTCCGCGGTAGACCGATTGGGATTTTGTAGGGGCTCAACTCTTTGAGTCCGATAATTGAAGAACCACCATGCTCGACTCAAAACTACTCCGTACCGAACCCGAAAAAATCGCCGCCAATCTGGCGCGTCGAGGCTTTCAACTCGATGTAGCCAAGCTGCAAGCGTTGGAAGAACAGCGCAAGAAATGGCATGTTCGCGTTGACGAACTTCGTAACGAGCGCAACACCAACGCCAAGTCGGTGGGCAAGGCCAAGGCGCAAGGTCAGGACATCGCGCCCTTGCTCAAGCAGGTGGAAGAGCTCGGCAATCAACTCGCCGCCGCCGAAGTGGAATTGAACGGCGTGCAGGGTGAGCTTGATCAACTGGTGATGGG
>JANMUE010000379.1:0-26706 GCA_031391205.1 Lysobacterales bacterium
CCAGAAACTCCGCACGGCAGCCACGATCAACCCAGACACCGTGGCGATCGAAGCCCCAGCTCCAGTTGAAACGGCATTCCGCCGAACTGAACTGCGTCACCAATTCAACGTCATTGCGCACGCGAATCGGGCATTGCGTCGAGCGCTTGTCATGCGATTCGCAGACCACGCGTACGCCGCGGTCGCCGCGACCGCTGTCTTCATGCCAGGGCCGGCCATAGCCACGTTGAGAAGACGCGCCGCGGCCACTGCTGTAGGCCCGGGGCACCTCGAAATCCGCTCGACAACCGCTGCGCACCCAGATGCCGCCGCGGTCCGAGCCCCAGGTCTCGCCCTCGATGCAGTCGGTGTCACTGAGCTGCTCGCTGATGAAGACCCCGCCACGGGTGTCGGTTGGACAATAGTTGTCGCGTCCGCGAATCGATTCACAGCGCACTACAAACGTGTCATCACCATAACTTTCAGCCCGCGCTGGCGCAGTAAACGGCGACGCGGCGGCCGCAACAAGAATGACAATGGCTTTGAACAGGGTGCGCATGCAAAAGCTCCGTAGGATGTGATGGATTGTGGTGAGTCGACGCATTCAGTCTAGGTCGACGCCCGTTCGCCAGGATGAATTGATCGCTAACCAGGCGTTTTTTGCACACAGACGTGCAACATTCGTTCAGCCGCGAACCTCAGCCGCAGTCCCTACCCTCCACATTCCCGGTTGACCGCGCACCCTGGGCTTCGTACACTGCGCGCCCCTCGAAAGACGGGCGGTTAGCTCAGCGGTAGAGCACTGCTTTCACACGGCAGGGGTCACAGGTTCAAGCCCTGTACCGCCCACCATATTTATCAGTATGTTACGACGAAGCCGGCTCCGTGCCGGCTTTTTCGTTGTTGCCGCGGCGACAGCGCTCGAGCCCGTTCAGACGAAGTATTTCGTTTCGCCCGCCGCCGCTGGTCGACGGTGGCTTGACGCAGCATCAGGCACCACGCCAGAGTTCGGCTCAGCTGCCGGACTTGCGCGGGGACTCCGACCATGAGCTGTGTCTTCTGCGGGATTGCCCAACATCGAGAGCATGCGGACATCGTCTTTGAAGATGACTTGACCGTTGCCTTCATCGATCTCAGACAATTCAACGCCGGCCATACGCTTATCATTCCGCGCCGGCACTATCATGATGTCCGCGAGCTTGACGGTACTGCAGGCGCCGCTCTGATGGCTACAGTCTCACTTGTCACCCGCGCCGTGAGCAACGCGTTTCCCAATCAGGGCATCAGTATCTGGAGCTCGATCGGAGAGGCGGCATTCCAGGAAGTGCCACATCTGCATATTCACGTGCATCCTCGGTTGTACAACGACAATATCCTGCGCGTGTACCCCAGCGACCCTCAGTTACCTGACAAAGACACTCGAAGCAGCTACGCGGCGCGCATTCGCCATCAACTTGCCAGCAAGTAAGTTTGCGAAAACACGGTCAGTGTGAGTTGCAGTCTGCCCTGGCGGCCCCGAATGTCTCAACCCGTGATCTGAACCCGTGGGTCAATCGCCCACGTTGCGCAATCAGCGCTACAACCGGTTCGGTCCATTGGAGTTCAAGTCATGGCTACTCCGCGTATGTCCGCGTTGCCGATCTACTTCACCGCTGCGATGGTGGCGGATTCGCATTCGTTTTCGCCCAGCGCAGCGAAACCCGCACGGGTGATGGAGAGCTGGAAACGCCTTGGCATACCGTTGGATGTTCGGATTCCCGCACCTGCGAGCCGCGCACAGTTGCATCGTGCCCACGATGCGGCCTACGTGGATGGTGTGCTGTCGCTTCGGCGTGACAATGGATTCGGCAATCGCAATGCCGAAGTGGCCGCGAGCCTTCCTTTTACCTCAGGTGCAATGCTGGAGGCGGCGCGCTGTGCAATCAGCAATCGGCGGGTCGCCGTTGCGCCGGTTTCCGGCTTTCACCATGCGAAGTACTCCGACGGTGGCGCCTATTGCACTTTCAACGGCCTGATGGCGGCTGCGCTGGCGCTGATCGATGCGAAGCTGGCCAAGCGCGTGGGTATTCTGGATTGCGATCATCACTACGGCGATGGCACGCACGACATCATCCGGCGCCTGGATCTAGCGAACTGCATTCAGCACGACACCGTCGGCGCGCGCGAGTTCGATACCGAGCACGCCGAACCGTTTCTGCAGGCCCTTGGACGCCGTGTCGGTGCGTTCGCCGATTGCGGTGTCCTGCTTTATCAAGCCGGCGCCGATCCGCATATCGACGACCCACTCGGTGGCTGGCTGACTACCGCACAACTGGTGCGCCGCGATCGGATCGTGTTCGAATCTGCCGCCATCATCGGCTTGCCGGTCGCATGGAATCTCGCCGGCGGCTATCAGGAACCTTTTCGACGCGTACTGGATATTCACGACAACACGTTGCGGGAATGCTGGCGCGTGCACGGCGCCGCATCCTGAGCAGTCGTCCGTAAATCGTTAGGCGTTGAGCTGATGAAGTCGCATGACCCAATGGACGAGCCGCGAAAACGATTAGATGCAGCTCAGCCGATACCTTAGAATCGACCAGGATGCTTCCCGCTACTCGACGACGTCGAAGGCGACGGCAGTACTGCATTGAGTTTCGCAAGCAAACAGTGGGTAGGCGGCATGTCGAAGTCTTCGCACAAGAAAGCCGCACTCGACCCTTCTCGACCACTTTCTCATCGCGCTTCCCATGCCCGCTCCTACGTCAATAGCGTGGCCAGTCATCTTGGCACTTCGCGTGTGGAGCTACTCCAGCGTGTGGCAGTGCAGACAGGCGTCGACCTTGAGGCGCCCCAAGGCGAAGAGCATCTGCTCATAGCAGTGCGATATCTTGAGTCGCTCGATCGCGCTGCCGTCTAACTATGTGTTCAATGCGACCGCTGGGGATATGCTTGAATCAAACCTGTTTCTGCCGGCCAACGGCTTAGTAGAGCGTTACACGGCGCACACACCCATCCAGGCACATCCAGCGCACATGAATATCCGAATCGCTTCATGCTCATGCGGGCAACTCACGGCGACCGTGGCTGGGGGGCCAACCAGAGTCTCGGTCTGTCATTGCCTTGCCTGCCAACGAAGGACCGGCAGCGTCTTCGGCGCACAGGCGCGGTTCGCAGGAGAACAAGTTTCTATCGGCGGCAACGCGAGCGAGTTCGTTCGGGTCGGTGACGAAGGCTCACACGCGAAGTTCCGCTTCTGCCCAAACTGCGGGGCCACGGTGTACTACACCATCGAAGAACTGCCCGGCGTTGTCGTCATACCGGTCGGGGCCTTCGCCGAACCCACCTTTCCGGAGCCAACGTTCTCGGTGTATGAGGAACGTATGCACTCATGGGTCGGTCTCCCCGCAGCCATCGAGCACATGGCGTAATGCTGCGGGCGCCGCCTAGCAACTCTTTCAACCTGACCCACTAGGGCAGGCTTCCTTGGCCCGGACTCAGGTACGCGGTACATTCTTAAAGCTCCGGCCAAGGCGCTCTGTCTCCTCGGGCCAGTCAACTCGAACGTGAGCCCTCGCAATGACGCCAGCTGCCTGCATCCTCATGGCCGAATACAACTATTGGATGAACTCGCGCCTGTACGACGGGGCCGCGAAACTGTCCAACACGCAACTCTTCGAAGACAGAGGCGCATTTTTCGGCTCACTGTTCGACACGCTGAACCACATCGCCGTAGGTGACACGATCTGGCTTCACCGTTTCGCGCAGCAGCGCGAACTAGCCTGGATGAACGAGGCACTCGACGCATTCCCGCACCCTCCGTCGCTGAGCCAGCGGCTTGCCCAGTCGCTGGCGGATCTGCGGTCCTACCGGGAACGGACGGATGAACTGATTGCCAGCTTCGCAAGCAAAGTCACTCCGGAGCAGTTAGCCACCACGTTGCGCTACGCGAACACGTCCGGCCAGTCTCAGGCCAGGAACTTCGGTGCTCTGGTGCAGCACTTCTTCAACCACCAAACGCACCACCGCGGACAAGCCACGACGCTTCTGTCACAGTCCGGCGTAGACGTAGGCGTCACTGATCTTCTCGCCATCATTCCGCGCGAGACCTAACCATCAATCACGCCGACGCCATCAGCGCGGCTTGATTCAGGTGCCAGGCCGCGTTGGCCGACGCACAAGGGCTTGTGGTTTCAACCAGACAAAGGATGTGCAATGAGCAATACCGGTAAGGGTCCAACTATGATCGTTTGGGTCATCTCGCTCGTCCTCTTCATCGTCGCGCTGGCCGCACAATTCGGGCTCGTCAAAATTGACGCCCAAGTGGCCACCTGGTCGTGGATTATCGGCTTCGGCTTATTGCTCGTGGCTTGCCGAGTCCGCGGACTGTAACAAGCGGTTTGCGAATAGGCATAACCATACACTCAAGCCGAAGTCGCTCCGCGAACCGGCTTGACTGGAGTTTTGGCAGACAATGGAAGCAAAGAGCACGCGGGTATACGCGCGGCAAAACACCAGTCGAGGCAATTGGGGTTGTTCACGCCGAAATGCGGGGAAACCAATGATTCAAACCCAGCGCTGACGACGGGCAGTGTATCGCCGCGTTCTTCAGCGTGTCTCCAACCCATCGCGAAACAACACGCCGGCGCAGACCGTGGGCAGGAAACTGAGGGTGTTGTTGCCGGCGTTGGGCACGGCGATCTCGCCAGCGCCAGGGGTGTAAGCAATGTCGGCCGGACTGGATTGGCCTGGAGCGAAACTGGCGAATACTGATTGCGCCGTCAACGGTGGAGGCGCGCGCAGGATGGCAGAGGCACCCCAGCTGGACACATACACGGCGCCATCGCAGTCCTGCACCACGCCGTCGAAATTGCTGGACGTGGTCTGCACGATCATGCTGGCCGCGGTTTGCCCTGGCAGCCAGCTGAAGACGCGTGCATTGGCGCCCCAACTTACGATCAGCAATCGCTGATTGGCGACATCCCACCATAGCCCGTTCGGTGTGAACCCGGTGGCCGTGATCGGGGTGGTATGCGTAACGTTACCGAGATCGCTGATATCGAGTTGATGCAGTCTCTGTCCGCTGAAGTCGCTGGCCCAAAGACGCGTACCGCCATCGCTGGCCAAACCATTGAGGAACACCGCGCCGCTGATCTGGTAATTGACAACGGATACAGCGTCGCTGAGACGATAGCCACGAATGAATCCGCCGTCGGCCACGAAGACATGCCCGGCGACGATCTCCAGACCTGCAGGAGAGCCCGGGTCGTTGGTGAATACCGTCAACACGCCTGCTGCCGAGCGTGCCAGTATCTGGCCGGCGCTTCGATTGCTGATCAGATAGCGATCGAACGTGGCATCAAAATCCAGGCTTTCAGGGCCGGACAGCGTTTGCGCGAACAAGGGCGTCTGCAACGAGGTCACAGCCAGCAGCAGCAACATGTGGAGAGCGGAACATTTCATTTCGGTCGATGTCTGGATTGGCGAATCGGGCCGACACTGTAGCCGCCACAATCCGCGTCGGGCAATAAATCGTAGCGCCGGGTAGTGACCTGGTTCGCAATCCAACCGGGCGACAGCCTGCTCTCCCGCTACCCGATGTGGTTACGCACGCCAAAACCCTCATCTGGCCCGCGCGAGCGCCGGCTATGCGGCTTGTCAGGTTTCCGCCTCGAGTGGCGTACGTATCGATACCCGCCCAATTCCAGGTTGACCTTATGCATTCGACAATTCGCCTTTCACTCGCTTTCGCAGGCCTGGTTCTGATTTCGCCGCCACCCGCTCAAGCGCTGGATGCCAACTGCCTTCCCTATGTAGACGCCGCCGAAAAATCCGCGCAGCAACCTGCACGTCAATCGGTGATGGAGACCAAAGGCGGTGTTCGTATGGAAGCCATCGTCGTGGACGATGTGCTGTACAGCAAGATGGATGGCAAGTGGATGAAGCTCAAGAGCGGCTTCTGGGCTATGGAGCGCGCACTGGTGGACGACATGCGCAGCGGCGAGATCAAGTTGACGCAATGCCAGTCACTGGGCGGCGAGACCGTCAATGGCATCGCCACGCGCACCTTCAGTTACACCATGAGCATGCCCGGCGTTGATGCCATCAGCAGCAAGGTCTACATCGGCAGTGACGGGCTGATCTATGCGCTGGTCTCGGATCAGACCAAGGTGCGCTATCGCTACCAAGGCGTTCGCGCGCCGCAACTCTGAGGACCTGATCATGCTCATACGTCGTTTATTGCTGTCGATGATGATCGTGTTCGCCGCCTGCTCCGGCGATCAAGAGGCTGCCGGTTCCGCCGACGCCTGGCCGGCATTCGATCAGGCTGAAACCCGGCCCGATACGGAATCGAAATCCGCTACGCCATTGCCGCGCGCCTGTGATCTGGTCAGCGCTGAGCAGGCACGAACTACGCTGAACCAAAGCGCCAACTTGATGAGCGACGATGCCGAGGCTTGCGTCTTCGCCAGCGCCGATCATCCCGGCAGCATCACCATGCTGATGGTTCTGGTCAGCGAAAGTGACGATATCGCGATGGCACAGCAGGTGTTCAACAGTGTCACCGGGATGCCAGGCAATCTCAATGAATTGGTCAACCGGCAAGTCGATGCCAAGACCAGAAAATCCGGCGGAGAAATCGATGACCTGGGTGACGAAGCCTGGTGGTCGAGCAGCAATGCCGACCTGATCGGAGCGCAACAATTGGTGGTGCGTAAGGGCAGGCGCATGCTGACGCTGAATATCACCGGCATGGGCGATTCCGATGGGCTGGCGCAGCGCATGGAAGCGCTCGCGCGCCGCGCAGTACCGAAGCTGTGAAACTTCGTCATCGGTTGGTCGTGTTGGCACTGACGCTGATTCCAGCGCTGGTCAGTGCGCAGGATGAAGGCAGCGGCACGCCGGTGGTTTCGGTGCGCATCACGCCTTCGAATGCCATCGAGCCCGGAATGGCCATCACCATCGATGGCGTGGCGCCATTGGATGGCAAGGGTGTCGTCACGCTGCGTATCACCAGGCCCGACGGCAAAGTCGTGCCACTGGAGGTGTCGCCATCGGCGAATGGCGATTACAGCGTCGGCTTCACCGGCACCGACGCCGCTGGCACCTATGCTGTCGATGCGACTTCGCCTGGCGGGAAGATGCGCGGCAAGGCAGAGTTCGAAGTCGCGGTGCAGGAGCCACTGGACGATATCGAGGAGGCCCAGCAGGAGGCGGATCAGCTGGCGCAGGCGATCGATGGCGTTATCGCCGATCTGGATACGCAGTTGGAGAAACTCCCGGACGCGCCCGAGCGCGACGAGGTGAAAGCCAAATGGGCCATCGCCAAACCCAGGATGCAGCAGGCGGTCAAGGAGCTTCGCGATGTGCGTGGATTGACCCGCCCTTTCACGGATGCCGTGAAAGCCCATCCTGCACTCAAGCCGGCGCTCAAACCACTGGGCCGCGAGCTTTCGAATTGGCAGACGAAGAGCGCGCCGGAGCGTGCACGTATCCTCACGGAGCTGGCACACAGCCGCCGCGACGGCGTCACCTGCGAACAGCTTGAGCGCGTCGTCGAAGGCTTCAATTTCGCTTCTGCGTTGCTCAATCTCGCTGGCGGCCCTGTGGCGGCAGTCAAAGCCGTTGCATTCGATTATCTGGCGAGCAAGGGTGCGGCGCTGGCGAGTCGATTGGGTGCCAAGTATGGATTCCCGGCCAACGAGGCAAGCAAGATCGCACTTGCCGTTGGCGATGCCGAACTCAAGGGCGCGTGGAATCTCAAGACGGTGTTGCCACAGTTTGCTGCCAAGGAAGCCATAAAGGGCAACGCCATGGGCCTCGCCTTCGATCTTGCATCCTTCCTGGCACAGCGCCAGTTCGCAAAATACTGCGAGCGTCTGGCCGGCAAGTTCACCGGCGGCATGCACGCCGAGTTCCGCGCCAAGGACGGACAGATCTGGTGGGCCTACACCATCCAGTTTGAAGGCCGGCTGGATCTGCGTTACGCCAAGGGCACGACCTATGGACAGGCCGTGGTCGTGAAAGGCGATTTTCTTGGTCAGGCGACCAAGTTCACGCTGTTCGAGGATGCACTGCGCATCGGCTGGCCGGGCCTGACCAAGGGCGCGATCCTGTACAAACGTGCGGTGTTGCCGCAGCCGGAAATCATGAATCTGCTGACCGGCACAGCGGTCAACCCGGATTCCACGCTCAAGGAGGAAAAACCGATCGATGTCGAGGGCAAGGCGGCTGCGGTATTCGTCAAACCCTACAGTTTCTTCGTGCCAGTCGAAGGCGAAATCGTTGATGGGGTGCTGTCGCTGCGTCGACAACCGGCGAGCCGCGACTACGAGGCAATGGCGCGCGTGGTCTACGTGGTTGTCAGTCCGCTGTCCGCCATGCTCGGCCCGCAGTTTACGACCTTCGAACTACCCTACAAGGGCGGTGGATTCTTTATCGAGCGTGCGTTCGGCGACAGCGGCATCCGCGCCGCCGTCAAGAAAACACCCAAAGGCTTTGTCGTCGATGAGACCTTTCGCCACGAAAAAGGCAATGGCACTGCCAATGGCACCTACAAACTCACCCTCAAGCTCTGCAATCCGGAAGGCTCATGCTGAAATCGATCGCATTCCCGTTGCTGATCCTCTCGGCACAGGTGGGTGCCCAGTCGCCTGCGGTCCCTCTCGTTCCCGGTCTGACCGTCACTACGGCAGTGGCCGAACCCGGCGGCGACTATGAATCGCGCAAACGCCTGCAGGCTCGCGAAGGTAATGGCTGGCGCCTCAGCTATTCTGCCAGCGTGCCTGCCGCAGCGGGCAAGCCGGAGTCGATCAGCAGTGAGCGTATCCTGCATGACGATGACTTGATTTCGGCGCGCACCTACCGCAATTATTTTGAATCCGATGTCGAAGAGGACTACCCCGGCACCACTGCGCTGGGTGCGTCCAGTGCCGTGTTGGAAGCGCTGCAGACGACCGGAACCAGCCGTTTTGCGCTGGTCGGCGAGGAGGCTTTTCTGAAGCGCGCTTTCTCCAAATTTCCCGGCAGCGGAAACTCGCCACTGGCGCTGGCCTCGGCATTGACGGCCAGCGCTGGCATCAGCTTCAAGGGCGAGCTGAAGCGCCAAAGCATCGGCAACATGAATGTGCTGATCAACGATCAGATACAGGCTTTGCCGGTGTTGGTGGCTTCGGGCCGATTCACCGCGAAGAATGGCCGCAGCATCGACGCCGAACTGAGTTTTTTCAACGATACGGCCAATCCCATTGCGCTGCAGTGGCGGATTGGCGACACCGGCCTGCGCGTGGTGCGCATCGACTATCCGACACCAGTGAATCAATTGGCACAGACGCTACGAGAGGAAAAACGCGTTGCGCTGCCCGGCCTCTATTTTGATTTTGGCAGTGCCACATTGCGACCGGAATCGGCCGCTGCACTACCAGCCATTCTGCAGGCGGTGCGCGCCGCGCCGAAGGGGTTGATGCTGGAAGGCCATACCGACAGCATTGGCGATGCCACGGTCAACCAGGCACTTTCTTTGGCACGCGCACAGGCTGTCTGGTTGGCATTGCGGGCGCTCGATCCCGCACTCGCCGCAAAACCGGAAATCCTTGGCTTCGGCGCCACCCGACCGCGCGCCAGCAATGCCACGCTGGAAGGGCGAGCGCAGAATCGCCGCGTGGAGCTGGCCATTCCCTGATCGGTAAAGCGATCGGGGATATCTGCGGGCCTTCCTGGCATATCGCCAGGTACGCGGGACTGGTGTCGGGACGCTCCAGGCATGCCAAGATAGCGCTTGCACGGAACTCTTTACCCGTACTTTGCGCCCCAATGAACAGGCCCTCCACAAATCTCAAAGCAGATCTGCGCTTGCGCGAAGCCTTGCGCTTCGTTGCCGCCAATACCCTGCAATCGGTAATGGCCAGTGCCCTGGTCGCTGGTGGCCTGGTATTTTGGTTGCGCGATTCGGTTCATTCCTGGGCGGCGTTGATCTGGGTATCCGCCCTGATCAGCGTCGGTGCCGTGCGCATCTGGCTGCGGGGTCGCGTGCGTTCGGCGCTGAGCACAGAAACATTCAATCCGCGGCATCTGAGTCTTTTTACGGCCCTCGCGCTAGCCACTGGCGTGATCTGGGCGAGTGCTGTCTGGATGCTCAGGCCCAGCGACGATGGCAGTCTGCACGCCGTGGTCCTGCTGGCCTGTGCAGCGATCGGCACCGGTGGCGCGTTTGCCTCGGTGGCGTCGTTACGCACTGCGATGGCGATCTTCTGGCCGCCGATAGCGGCGTTGGCGCTGTTCGGCTGGATGGACGGCAGGAATCTCTACTTGATCATAGGCGGGGTTTCACTGCCTCTGGCCCTCGTGGTGACGCGCATGTTGGTGGTGCTTAACCGCCAGTTTGTCGAACAGGTTGAACTACGCGAGCAGAATGCCGAATTGCTGCGTGCCTTGCAGCAAAGAACTGCCGACGCAGAGACCGCCAACGAAGCCAAGTCGCGCTTCCTGGCGGCCGCCAGTCACGACCTGCGCCAGCCCATGCATGCCATCGTGATGCGTTCACGCGCCCTGGTGGGCCAGCCTATGCCTGAAGATGTCCGGTTGATGGTGGAGCGTCTGGATCATTCGGTGGTCGCGATGCAGAGCCTGTTCGATGCCTTGCTGGATATATCCAAGTTCGATACCGGCAGCGTACGCACCCAGCTCGCGCCACTGCCGGTGCAATCGCTGTTCAACGTGCTGGTTGAAAGCTATTCGTATATGGCCCAGCAGCAGGGCGTGCAGCTGCATATGGATGCAACCACGTTGTGGGTCATCAGCGATGCCCGCCTGCTCGGCAGCATTCTGCGACAGTTGGTGGACAACACCATGCGCCATGCCGGACCTTGCCGCGTTACTTTGCGCGCCAGACCGGTCGGCGACGATATCGCCATTGAAGTCTGGGACACCGGCAAAGGTATTCCGCATGATCAGCAACTGAACATCTTCAAGGAGTTCGTACAACTGCAGAACCCTGAGCGCGATCGTCGCAAAGGTCTGGGGCTGGGGCTGGCCATCGTCGAACGCACTGCGCATCAACTCGGGCATCGACTGGAGCTGGAATCACGTGAAGGCGCCGGGGCCTGCTTCCGCATATTCGTTCCGAAGCTGAAAACGCAGCCCGTAGCGCAGGCGCAGATTGCAACGTCACCCAAGCCGGTGGCGCCAACGGTCGCCGAACCTGTCATCGCCCGTCCCGCCGACCAAACGATGCATGCAGCGGGTACGGCGGCTTCAGATGCGAGCGCAACCATGATCGCCCTACTGGATGATGACCCCGATGTACTGGAGGCCATGGCTTTGTTGCTTGCGCACTGGCGCTACGAGGTGATCTCGGCCACGCACAGCGACGAACTGTTGCAGGCCTTGCGTGAAAAAGGCCGGGTACCTGATCTGCTGATCTGCGATTACCGTCTGGCCGAGAAACGCAATGGCCGTGAAATCATCGAAGACCTGCGTCGTCACTTTGGTCAACCCCTGCCCGCCTTGCTGATCACCGGCGATATTCGCGCGTTGGATCCCAATGAATTAGGCAGCGGCGTTATCGTGCTGCGAAAGCCGGTTCCCCCCGACACGCTGCGGGAGATGGTGGCTACACATTCCACGCGTCGCGCATCGGCGACCGCCACTTCCGCCTGATTGGGTTGCTAC
Organism: Lysobacterales bacterium; assembly: GCA_031391205.1. Classification (GTDB taxonomy): domain Bacteria; phylum Pseudomonadota; class Gammaproteobacteria; order Xanthomonadales; family Ahniellaceae; genus 0-14-3-00-62-12. The sequence continues at coordinate 11,629 of JANMUE010000379.1, forward strand.
TGCGACGTTGCTGGAAGATTGCCGGAACAAATCACGCCACCGCGACCGGGAAATACCCCGATCGCGATAGTCGGAGTTACCCCGGCTTTACTGCTTGGCCGCTTCTGCTGCCGCCTTCTTGCCTTCAGGGCTGACGTTCAGTGTGGCCGCATCACGCTCGGCATTCTGCTCGCTGGAGGGTTCCTGACAGTGAACGCTCAATGTCGTGCCCCAGGCCTGGAACACTACGTTCGAGGTGCTCGATGCGACGCGCGGAATGTTGGACGGCGTGCAGGTCTTGGTCTTGCCGGCAAGCGCGTGCACTTCAACGCTGAACGGCACACCATTACCCACACCGCTCAGCGATTGGCACACCGTCTTGCCGATCGGGAACGAGCTGGACCAATCCGTGTGGAAGGAACCGGCAACAATACGCATCTCAGCGGCATAACCCGCACCCACCAACAAACTGACGCAGGCTTGCGACTGGGCACTGGCGTTACTGCTGAAACCGAGGCCACCGGCGACCAGGAGCACGGCGGTGGACATAAGACGATGGAAGCTACGCATGGTGAAATTTCCTTTTGAGTTGGACACGTTTCAGGGATAAACCCGGTCGAATCAGCATGTACGAAGCGAGAATCGAGAGGTAAGCGACTGACTTCCTATCGATAGCGTTTCGGTGTCTCTGCTGCGACCTGGCAACTTCAGATTAAGCAGCAGCCATCACCGCCCGATCACCAGCGCGGAAATTCTGTATCACCCGGTGACACTCGGTAAAACGCCGGCTGATCGATCGCCGCGTCCGTAGGGTGGGTGCAACCCACCATTCTCGAATCTTCTGCAATGGTGGGTTGCACCCACCCAACGCGGGACTACGCCACCAACCCAGCCGCATGCCCCGAAGCCCAGGCCCACAGAAAGTTGTAGCCACCCAACCATCCAGTGACGTCGACCACTTCGCCGACGAAATACAATCCCGGTATACGCTTTGACTGCATCGTGCTGGATGACAGCTCATCGGTGTCGACGCCGCCCAATGTGACCTCAGCGGTTCGATAACCCTCGGTGCCGCTGGCAACCAGCGGCCAGTACTGCAACTGCGCGGCGATCGCACGCAGTTCGGGATCGTTGAACTGACGCATTGGGCGACTGGAAAACCCGATCTCGCAGAGGCGCTCGGCAAAACGTTTCGGCAGTATGTCGCCCAAAACCGTGCGCAACTCCGCTGCCGGCCGTTGCGTCTGCAAAGACTTCAGCACGGCAAACGCATCACTCTGCGGCAATAGATCCAGGTGCAGCGCATCGCCTGCATTCCAGTACGAGGATATCTGCAGAATCGCCGGCCCGCTGACCCCGCGATGTGTGATCAGCATGAAGTTGCTGAACTGCCTGCCGTTGCAGTGCACAGTGACCGGCAGCGCCACGCCGCTGAGGTCCTGCAGACGCTCCTGGTGTTTTCCGGTCAGGGTCAGCGGCACCAGGCCGGCGCGTGTAGGCAATACCGTGTGCCCAAACTGTCGCGCCAACTCATAGCCGAACCCACTCGCCCCCATGCTCGGAATCGACAGCCCGCCAGTGGCGACCACCAACGATGACGAAGTAACCATGCCGGCAGCAGTCTGCACGCGAAAACCCTCAGACGCCTGATGCACACTCGCCACCGCACATTGCGTCTCGATGCGCACACTGGCATCGGCGCACTCGTCCAGCAGCATCTTGACAATCAGTTTGGACGACTCATCACAGAACAGCTGACCCAGCTCCTTCTCGTGATAGGCGATGCCATGGCGCTCTACCATCTCGATGAAATGCAGCGGCGTGTACCGTGCCAGCGCAGACTTGCTGTAGTGCGGGTTGGCCGAAATGAAGTTTGCCGGCGTAGTACCGGTATTGGTGAAATTGCAGCGCCCACCGCCCGACATCAGGATCTTCTTGCCGCAGCGATTGGCATGCTCGATCAGCCGAACGCGACGCCCGCGCTGACCTGCAGTCAGCGCGCACATCAGGCCGGCGGCACCGCCGCCGATCACGAGGACGTCGACGTGATCGCTCAAGGTGGTGACGCCTGAGTGCTGTGGTCGGCATCGATTTTCATCCGAGTATCCGGCATCAAAGTGGCCGCCATTGTAGGGTGGGTGCAACCCACCATTGTCAAACCTTCGAGAACGGTGGGTTGCGTCCACCCTACACTGACCGCCAGCCATCGCCGTCTTGAAGCTGCGACAATATCTGGACACCGACACTGCGCCCGAAAGGCGCCACCGATGCGAGCCCAACAATGCTGCGACTGACCGAAATCAAACTGCCACTCGATCACCCGTCCGAAGCGCTGCAAAACGCCATCCTGGAGCGACTGGGCATCACCGTCACCGACCTTATCGGTTTCACCGTCTACAAACGCAGCTACGACGCGCGCAAACGCAGCGCTATCACATTGATCTACAGCGTCGACGTCGAACTGCGCGAGTCCGACGCTGCAGCTGTCAGCGCACGCCACGTTGCGCATGTCGCCCCCAGTCCCGATATGAATTATCGATTCGTGGCCAGAGCACCCGTCACGCTCAACTCGCGACCGGTGGTGATCGGCTTCGGACCTTGCGGCTTGTTCGCTGCATTGATTCTGGCGCAGATGGGCTTTCGCCCCATTGTGCTGGAGCGCGGCAAAGCGGTGCGCGAGCGTACCAAGGATACCTTCGGCCTGTGGCGCGGCGGCAAGCTCGACCCCGAGTCCAACGTGCAGTTCGGCGAGGGTGGAGCTGGCACATTTTCGGATGGAAAGCTTTGGAGCCAGATCAAGGATCCACTGCACTATGGCCGCAAGGTGCTGCAGGAATTCGTTCTTGCGGGTGCCCCCGAAGAAATCCTCTATGTCAGCAAGCCGCATATCGGCACCTTCCGCCTGGTCAGCATGATTGAGAAGATGCGTGCAAGCATTGAGGCGATGGGCGGTGAAATCCGCTTCGAGTCGCGCGTTGAAGATGTATTGATCACAGACGGAAAAGTACGTGCACTGCGTCTGGTCGGTGGCGAAGAACTGCCTTGCACGCACGTCGTGCTGGCGGTCGGGCACAGCGCCCGCGACACGTTTGAAATGCTGCACGAACGCGGTGTGCATCTGGAAGCCAAGCCCTTCTCGATCGGATTTCGCATCGAGCATCCGCAGTCGTTGATCGATCAGGCCCGCTTCGGCGACTTCGCCGGCCACGCATTGCTCGGCGCCGCCGACTATCGACTGGTGCACCACTGCCGCAATGGCCGCTCGGTCTACAGTTTCTGCATGTGCCCCGGCGGCACGGTTGTCGCCGCCACGTCCGAGGCAGGACAGGTCGTCACCAACGGAATGAGCCAGTATTCGCGCAACGAACGCAATGCCAATGCCGGGCTCGTCGTCGGCATCAGCCCCAGTGACTATCCCGGCGGAACACTCGCTGGCATCAATTTCCAGCGCCACTGGGAACGCCAGGCCTACGCCCTGGGCGGTGGTGATTACTGGGCGCCCGGACAACTGGTAGGTGACTTTCTGCGCGGCCGCTCATCGCGCGAACTTGGCAGCGTGCAGCCTTCCTATACGCCCGGTGTACGCCTCGGTGATCTGAGCAGCGCACTGCCTGACTATGCGATTGCCGCGATACGCGAAGCCATTCCCGCATTCGATCGTCAGCTCAAGGGCTTTGCGATGCATGATGCGGTGCTCACCGCGGTTGAGACCCGCACCTCATCGCCGATCCGCATCACCCGGGGTCAGGACTACCAAAGCATCAACACGCGCGGGCTTTATCCTGCGGGAGAGGGTGCGAGCTATGCCGGTGGCATCTACTCTGCAGCGATCGATGGTATCGAGGTGGCGCAGGCGGTGGCGTTGGCGATGACGGGTGGTGACTGACGTTCTCTCGGAGAACCTCTGAGCAAGTCATCAACACCGTATTGAATCGGCTCTCCAGAAATACTCAGGGCGCCTGATCGGACGATAGTTCTGCTTGAATATGCCGCAGCGGAAGCGTGATGAGAAACGTCGATCCCCGTCCAATCACACTGCGTGCCGTGATCGATCCGCCATGCCATTCGGCAATACGACGACAGACCGAAAGCCCGATGCCGTTGCCGTCGTATTCGTCGCGCGTCACCAGGCGTCGAAACACCTGGAATATCTGTTCGACATATTTCCCGTCGAACCCGATGCCATTGTCAGCCACCGACAGCAGCACATTTCCGTCCCGCTGCTCACTGTTGAGGGTGACGACCGGCGATACATCGGGTCTGCGAAACTTCAAAGCATTGCCGATGAGGTTGAGCAGCAACTGGAACATCTGCGAAGGCTGCGCATCAATGATCGGGAGTGTCGCGACCTCGACCCGGCCACCTACCTGTTCGAGCAACACCTCCAGGTCGGCAATGACCTGAGTCGCGACGATGTTCAAGTCGACGCGTTCAAATTGCTTGGCTACCGAAGTCACGCGGGAGAAGGTAAGCAGATCGCCAATCAGGCGACGTGAGCGTTCTGCCGCGGACAATATCCGCTCCATGAAGTCGCGCCCGGTATCATCGAAGGTGGCGCCGTAACGCGTCAGCAGCCGGTCGCCAAACGTCTGTATCTTGCGCAGCGGTTCCTGCAGGTCATGTGAGGCGATAAACGCGAAATCCTGCAGCTCCCGATTGCTTCGCTCCAGCGTCTGGGCGAATTGACGCAGCTTTTCCTCCGCCTCTTTGCGTTCAGTGACATCCCGGTAGTTGATCACCATCCCGGCGACCGCAGGGTCCTCCAGCAGATTGGTAATGTACCCTTCGAGCCAGAGCCACTGACCGTCCTTGTTTTGGACACGCCACAGCATGGGAACCGGTTGCTCCGGTTGGGCGCGGGCAAGCTCAAGATTCTCATGCGCGACGCAGAGATCGTCGGGATGGACATGCTCGAGGCTGCTTCGCCCGCTCAGATCATCGACGCCATAGGCCTCCACCGCCGCGACGCTGGGGCTTGCATAGGTGAACTTGTCATTGGCATCGACCACCGCAATCGCGTCTGCGGCGTGCTCGATCAGCGCACGAAAACGACGCTCGCTACGCAGCAGTGTCGCATTCGCTTCGCTCAGCTCTGACGTGCGTTCCCGAACGCTCAACTCCAACTGGCTGTTGTATTGACGCAGCGCCTGCTCCATCTTCTTGAGCTCGGTTACGTCACGCGCCGTGGCATACATCGTCTCACCATGCGGCACCGATCGCCAGGAAAGTACTCGCCAGGAGCCATCCTTATGCCGATAGCGATTTTCAAACTGCAGCACCTTCTCACCGGTGCGCATCTGCTTCTCGACTTCACGCAATGTCGCGTCGTGATCGTCGGGATGAACGCTATCGATGTACGGCTTTGCCAGAAATTCACCCACATCCCAACCGAGCATATCGGTGACCGCAGGGCTGACGCGCTTGAAATAGCCGTCGCCACTTACGATGCAAAGGAAATCCAAAGACAGGCTGAAAAACAGATCGAGCTCGGCCTGAGCGCGGTGACGCTCGGTGATATCACTGAAGAGAATCGCAACCTGTCGGTTACTCGCTGCACCGAAGCGAAAGGCGTACACGTCATAGGTGCGATGCAACTGTTCGGCTCGGTTCTGGAAACGCTGCGGCTCGCCGGTCATGGCGATGCGTCCGTAAATCTCGAACCAATGCGCTTCATGCATGGGCGCTATCTCCCGCATGCGCTTGCCCAACGCATCTGACAGACCAGTCTGCCTTTCAAATGCCGGGTTGATCTCCAGAAACCGGTAGTCCACCGGCTTGTCATGATCGTCGAAGATCATCTGGATGATACAGAAGCCCTCGTCGATCGACTCGAACAACGTCCGATATCGGTCGTCGCTTTCACGCAGCGCCTTCGCAGCGGCGTGTTCTTCGGTCACATCACGAAACACCAGTACCACTCCGATAATTGCGCCACCCGGATCCATGATCGGAGCGGCGCTGTCGGCGATGGGAAATTCCTGACCCGTGCGTGCGAGCAGCACCGTATGGTTTGCCAGGCCCTCGATTTTGCCTGTGGCCAGCACGTCATCAACCGGGATGCGTGACGGCAGCCGTGTCTCTTCATCGACGATTCGAAACACTTCGCTGATCGGGCGGCCACTCGCCTGGGCCTGTGACCAACCCGTGAGCTTCTCGGCGATGCGGTTCATGCGGGTAACCTTTCCCAAGGTATCTGTCGCCAACACGGCATCACCTATGGAGTGGAGTGTTACCCGTAAACTCTCTTCGTTCTTGCGCAGGGAAGCAAGCGCGCGACGGCGCGAGTCAAAAAACAATACGCAACCCAACGTCAATGCAAGCAGACCCAAAGTCAGCACAAAAAAAGTCTGTCGCAGGCTGGCCAAGAGCGCTGTGAATTCCGCTGCCGACACCTCGGAAGCCATGATCAAGTCCCCGGCATCGGTCGCTATCGACTGGTGAGCATTACGACTGAATGCCGTCGGCGACACGTGCTGCCAGGTAAACAGACCGCCTCGATAGTCTGCGTGGCCACTCGGCTCGGCCAGGATGCGCGACCAAAGCCCGGGCTCACTACGCGCCAGTGTGATTCCGTCGCGACCCGGCAGCTGGAAGCCCCATTCCTGCTCCGGACTTGCTGCCTTCAGCCAATAGCCAAGCGCATTCAGCAGCCGCAGCCGATGGGCGACTCGCGGCGCCGCCTGCTGCAGACGGTCGAGCAATTCCCGGCCCAGCACATTGATCACATAGACACCACGACGCTGACCCGAGCGGTCGAACACCGGTGTTGCGAAGCGCAGCATAGGCTTGAACGGAGTTTCTGTCCGACCATTCTCGATATTGAGATCAAGGGCCGAAACGTAGAGTTGACCAGGCTCAAGCGTGGACGCTATTTGAAAATAGTGTCGTTGCGACTTGTCCTGAAGCTGATCGGCAGGCACCGGTGTACCACCATGCGCAATACGCAGCACCTCGTGGCCAGACAAGTCCAGAAACCGAACCTGGTCATAGTTTGGGCGTAACCGGCTGACAAACACCGCGCGCCGTGTAGCACGTTCGAGATCGGAAGCAGTACCGCTGGAGAGAAATGCGTGAAGGCCTTCGCCGTCAGAGAGGATTTGCAGATCGTGTTCGACCGGCTGCAGGTCGCTCTCCAGGAAATACGCGAGAAAGCCAACCCGTACTGACTCCCGTTCACGCACCCTGGACTCGATGCTATCCGCCTCGCGTAGATAAAAGGCATAGCCGAGTGCAGCCACCAGTGTGCATGCCAGTAGTGAAAGCCCGATCAAACGCAATCTCGCTCCGCGTTCATCGGGAGGCAGATGGCTCGCCGCATACGAACGGTTATCGGTCATCGAAGCCGCCACCTCAATCGCTGAAGTTCCATACCGAGACCGACGTTGTACGGGCACGAATCGGAAATGGGCAGTTATTCAAACCACTGCTGCATACTAAGCTGCAAAAGCAATTGGCGTACAGCGATTAGGCCCGTGGCGCTGCCATTTCACAGCAATGCCGGTGATTGATTTTTCATTTTGTTTCAATTGTTGGCTGCTAAGACGCATCAAAGCCCGCTCTGCGTGACCAAGATCGTCTGTACGAGCGCGCCGGGAAACGATCAGTTGCTTCGTTTGGATGGCTCCGATCCTTGTCTGGATGCCACCTCGCGATGGCAATCAGTGCATTCGATCGCGGATCGCAGACAGCGCAGAAGGTCGTATTTGTGGACAGTGCGCCCGGTGCAGTAACGGACGCTTTGTCAATTGCACCTGCAAGATATGTCAGGTAGCCAGTCACGGATACGTGTTGCACACGCGCCCACGAAGTCGAATTTCGTTTGACCTGCGTGCTCGACCCCACGTCCGGATTCGAGTTCGGTCGTCGCAGGACAGGGGACAACGCAAGAGCTGATCGCTGGCCGCGTATTTCCGTGGCGACGATGATCAAGGCTTGAGCAATCGCCAAGAGGAGCGTCCGACGACAGGTCGGACCCACAAATACGCATGATTTTGGGGTTCGCGCTGTGCGTGGACGCTGCTATGCAAACAGTCGGATCGCCCGCAGGCGATCCGACCTTTATCGATCAACGCAGACCGTTCCCTACCGCCTTGGCCAGCGTGCCGTTGGCATCATCGCCACTGAACTCCCAGAAGAACGCCCCGCCCAGGTTGCGACTGCGGACATACTGCATCTTGTCGGCAATGGCCTCGGGCGTGTCGTACGTCCAGAACGTGTTGCCGTTGAAGATCCAGCGCGACATCGTCTGCGGGTGCGTATAGCTCGGCCAACCGAGGTTCTTCAGCACCTTGTAGTCTTCGTTGCCGGCCTCATAGGTGCCCGGGGCCGGGCTGCCACTTTGATACAGCCCGTTGTTGACGTTGGGCACACCCGTCCAGCCACGACCATAGAAGCCAATGCCGATATTGAGCTTGGCGGCCGGTACGCCGCGATCAAGGAACGCCTGGATGGCGTCATTGCTGTTGTAGTAGCGCTGGTCACCGGTCGAGGGATCATCAGTGGAGCCGAACAACGCCGAATGGAAATTGGTGCGCGGCTCCCAGCCACCATGGAAGTCGTAGGTCATCACGTTGATGTAGTCGAGCGAGCCGTGATACGCAGCCGGATCGGTGACACGGATCTTGTCGATGCCCGCACCCACGGCCACCGTGAGCAACAGCCCCGGACGCACCGCGTTGAGCTGACGCCGGAATTCGGCCATCAACGCGGTGAAGTTGGCACTGTCCTCGGGCTGGCCGCAGGAAAGGCCGCAGGCCACCGGGTATTCCCAGTCGATATCGATGCCATCGAATACACCAGCAGCCGCACCCGCACCACCGGCCCCATCAGTGGCCGGCAAGTTGCCACGGATGTAGGCATCAACGCAGGAGGCAACGAAGGCGACGCGATTTTCCGGGCGGGCGGCACTGGAGAAGCCGCGCGACCAGGTCCAACCACCCAGAGAAATCAACACCTTCAAGCCGGGATGGCGCGCCTTCAACTTGCGCAACTGATTCCAGCTGCCGCGCAGTGGTTGATCCCAGGTATCGGCGACAGCGTCGACCGATTCTGCTGCCGCGAAGGCCTTGCTGTAGTCGGCAAACGCATCTCCGCCAGCACCGGTGTTGGGATCGGCGGGTTGCGTCACACCCACTTCGCAGCGGTTGTTGCGCACATTGCCGAAGGCATAGTTGATATGCGTGAGCTTGTCGGCAGAACCACTAATCTCGATATTGCGTACCCTATAGTTGCGCCCATAGATGCCCCACTGCGCGAAGTAGCCGATGACGCGCTTGCCGGTCGGAGGCAGATCGATGTCGCGGGTACGCACGGTGATCGCTGTGCCTTGCGCCGAGGCGTTGCCGGCGTTGTCGCGGGCGCGCACACGGAATGCATAGTTGGTCGAAGCATTCAGCCCGCTGTTGGTGAACGAAGTGCCCGTCGGCGAACCGACCAGTGCGCCATCGCGATAGACGTCATAACCCGCTACCCCGCTGCCGCCGGCGTTGTCGGTCGAAGCCGACCAGCTCAAACTGATGCTGGCACTGGTCTGCGTCGGCGATGTCAGCCCCGAGGGCACGCTGGGCGGCGTAGTATCTGTGCCGACGCTGGTGACCGTAATGTTGACCGCGGACGACGTGGTTGCTGCACCACCGTTGTCGATGGCGCGCGCGGTCAGCGCGTAGCTGCCTGCTGCAGCGTTGCTCCAGATCACGCTGTAAGGCAAACTGCTATCCGTGCCGAGTGATGTGGCGCCGCGGAAGAATTCCACGCTGACGACATTGCCGTCACTGTCCTGGGCATTTGCGCTGACAGTGATGTTGCTGCCGGCCGCGAAACTTGCACCATTGCCCGGTGCGCTGACGCCAACGGTTGGCGCCACATTCTGGCCACCGTCGCAGGCACCCAGATCGCTGTACCAGCCACAGCTGGGGCAATAATTGGGCGCGGCGTTCCAGATGGGAATCAGTGCTTGATACAGCCGACCTTGATACACCATCTTGTTACCGGCCGCGTAGATGGTGCTGGCGTTCCAGGCGGCGATACCGGCGCAGTTGGCAGCGAGCGCAGGCGCGGAGGCCAGCCAGAAACAGGCGAGCAAAAGCATTGCGAATATCGTCCGACCACGGACGAGGAATCGTTGAACATGCATGTCGGTTCTCCCGGAAAATAGTTGGAATGGCAAAACCGTCGACAGACAGACGACCCGTATTTTCGAGTCATGCCCGCTGCGACAGCAGTAAAACAAGCGATCAAGACAGGCCTCACGACTTACCTGCGCATATTCCTGTTCATCCGTGATCCCTGTTCTCCGGCCGATGCGATCGGCATTCATCACCACTTCCACGGCTTCCTGCTGACGTCGCTGATATCGCACCCTCACGGGTGATCGGACGTAGGCCGCTTTCCAACACACGTTGGCCGCACCGACGTACAGATCAGTGCTTCCATCATCAAGCCAAGCACCATGACCGGCAGGTCATGACCAGGCACCACGATGGCGCGCTCCCGGTTCGCGTCTTGCAGCTTCCTGGCCTGACCGTACACGCCGAAACTGCGCATCCGAGCAGGTTTCGAATCACCGGATTTCGTCACAATTGCGGTCGTAGACGCGAGCTGATTGCGCGCACATTGGTAGTGCATTGGTATGTCTATAGTGCAGCAATAACATTACCAATGCAATGCCATTAAGATACCAATATGTGCGCAGCTACACAGAACTGATACGGCGGCGATGTCGACATCATTTTCGTTCTAGTGCCGTGTGTGTCCGCTTAGCAGGCATTGCCAGTGGCGAGCCGAGAGCCACGCCTGTGAAGTGGCCAATTGGATGTGATCAAGCCATTACATCAAGTAATGTCGATTATCATATATAAGCTGTATCTATATGTTTTACTGGACTATTTATTAACATTTTATCAAGTCCTCAACCATCGACAACAGCGGGCGACACGACTCGTGGCATAGTCAGCCGCGCGCTCAGATGCAGACCAGAGTGCATTTTTGGTATTGTTTTGGTCCTTTCAACGTGATCCGCTATTTCAGGGCTACGTGCTCGCCCAATTCAAAAGCGCTGATGAACCATCGCGAACCGCCATCGAGCGGATCGACGAACTCCAGCGTGCTGGCAAGCAATTGCAACTGCAGCGACGCTTTCGCCGCCTTCGCGTCGATCAAATCCGGATACAGCGGATCGCCCAGGATGGGCGCACCAAGCGCCGCCATATGCACGCGCAGTTGGTGCTTCTTGCCGCTCACCGGCTGCAGACCGTAACGCCAGAAATCTGCTCCACGACTAATCACATCGATGTGCGTTTCGCTGTTGGGTTCGCCTTTCTGTTCGCACATTCGAAAGAACGGCTCGCCCGCCACCAGTCTGCTCTTCCGCACATAGGGAAACACGACATTCGGCAGCGGCGGTGCCAACGCTTCATAGGTCTTGGTGATACAGCGCTCGCGAAACAACGCAGCGTACGCAGATCGCGTCCGCCTGTTCGCGGAAAACAACACCAGCCCCGCCGTGTCGCGATCGATGCGATGCAGTGGCACCAGGTCAGGATTGTCGAGTCGGATTCTCAGCCGCGATAGCAGGGTTTCGGCGACGTACTTGCCTGCCGGCATCACCGGCAGGCCATGCGGCTTGTCGGCAACGACGATATCGGCATCGACATGCAAGACGGTCTCCTGCGCCAGGATTGCCGGCTCATCGACCACCTCGCGGAAGTACCTGATTTCCGCGCCAGCACGATAAACGGCATCCACGCCGATGGGGCGCGCTTGCGCATCGAGAATGCGGCCACGCGCGAAGCGATCCCGCCATAGCTCGGGCGCGATGGCCGGGAAAAACGCACACAGTGCATCGAACACCGTCGCCCAGTGCCCGGCCGGCAACTGCAGCCGACTGGCGGCAATGCGGTGAGTGGAGTTCGATGACTGCTGCATGGGAAGGGACTGAACGCGTGTTGCGCATCATAGAGCCGCGTCGGGTTCCAGTCGCAGCCGATCGCGTCCATGCGTCTGGAATCGGATGATGGTGCAGGCCATTGCCTCCCGGTAACGCATACCTTTCCGCCTGGGCAAACAACGCGGCACAGTCGACATCCGCCGCATCCAGTGCCCGACGCATCGCCCGCACCCAGCTGGTCAGCGTGGGGCCTCAGCCACGACACACAATAATGGCGCCAGAAATCAGCCCTTTGTCGCCTGCCGTCAAATTCACCCCGGACATTGCGATTACTATCTGCACTGCAATCCCGGACTTCTGCTTGACCTATGAATTCTAATGCCCACCCCGATCTTTCCGAATCCGACGACGCTGCCGCCAGAATTCGCCTGACCGTGCTGGCCGAGGCCGAACGTCTGCGGCTAGCGCACCCATGGTTGCGCCATCGCGATGTCATCGGCACAGCGATACTGCTGTTCGCACTGTCGGGAATGCTGGCCTGCGCCCTGCTCTACGCCCGTGGCGTTCTGCCGGCCTGGTTGTGCATTCCGCTGGTGGCAATGCTGGCGTCACTCACCCATGAACTGGAACATGACCTGATCCACTGGATGTATTTCCGAAAACGCCCGTGGGCGCACCATCTGATGATGGCGTTGGTGTGGTTGGCGAGGCCCAGCACCATCAACCCGTGGGTTCGTCGTGGTCTGCACTTCAATCATCACAAGGTATCCGGCTCGGAGACCGATATCGAAGAGCGTGCCATCACCAATGGCGAACCCTGGGGCCTGGCGCGCCTGCTGATGACCGGCGACAACGTGATGGCGGCGCTGATCCGCGCGGTGCGCGCTCACGACAGCAGTACCCGGCGGCGCATTCTGCGTCGCAGCGCCTTGGCGTATTTTCCGTTGGGCTGGCTGAACTGGGCCGCGTGGTACAGCTTTCTTGCCGTGCATCTTGCCAACGGGATGGCTGCGCTCGCAGGAACAGCAATCGCCTGGACAGCCCCGGCGCAGTCCGTCATCTCCGGTCTGGATTTCATCATCGTGGTCTGGGTCGCACCCAATGTGCTGCGCACTTTCTGCCTGCATTTCGTCAGCTCCAACATGCACTACTACGGCGATGTCGAGGCTGACAACGTGGTGCAGCAGACCCAGGTGCTCAACCCCTGGTGGCTGTGGCCACTGCAGATGTTCTGCTGCAACTTCGGCAGCACCCATGCCATCCACCATTTCGTGGTCGGCGAGCCATTCTGGATGCGCCAGCTCACTGCTTCGGCGGCGCATGAGGTGATGCGCGCGAACGGCGTGCGCTTCAACGACTTCGGCACGTTTGTCCGCGCCAATCGTTGGCGTACTGCGGGCACAGCATGAACCTCTTCTGGAAAAGTGCATGACCGAACGCACCGTCCCGACCACGACGCGACTTTCCTACCCGCACGTCCAGACCATCACCACGCGCTGGAAAGACAACGACATCTACGGTCACATCAACAACGTCGAGTACTACAGCTATTTCGATACCGTCATCAATACCTGGCTGATTCGCGAAGGCGGCCTGGACATCCGCAACGGCGCCATCATCGGTGTCTGTGCTGAATCGCATTGCCGATTTCTGGATTCCCTGGCATTTCCTGAAACTGTCGATGCCGGGCTGCGTGTGGCGAAGCTCGGGAGCACCAGCGTGCGCTACGAGATCGGCTTGTTTCGCGGGAACAGCGAAGAAATCGCCGCCGAGGGTTGGTTTGTGCACGTCTTCGTCGACGCGGCCACGCGCCGCCCGACACCGCCTGACGCGCGCCTGCGCTCCGCATTGGAACGACTGCTGGTCGCGGAGCCAGCGGCGTGAAGATACGTGCGGCGGTATTGCGCAGTATGGGCCTTGAACCGCCCTACGCCCAGAGCCAACCGCTCGTCATCGAGGACGTCGAGCTCGCGCCACCCGGTCGCGATGAAGTGCTGGTGCGCATCGGCGCCGCCGGACTGTGCCATTCGGATCTTTCCGTGGTGAATGGTTCAAGGCCGCGTGTGATGCCGATGGTGCTGGGCCATGAGGCAGCCGCCGAGGTGATCGAATGTGGTTCCGGTGTAAACACATTCAGAACGGGTGATCGCGTAGTGTTTTCGTTTGTGCCCGGCTGCGGTCATTGCACACCCTGCACCATCGGCCGCCCAGCGCTCTGCGAGCCGGGTGCTGGCGCCAATGTTGCGGGCACACTGTTGAGCGGAGCCCGCCGTTTGCAGGATGCACGGGGCGACGCGCTGAATCATCACCTGGGTGTCTCGGGCTTTGCGGACTACGCTGTCGTGTCGATTCATTCGGTTGTGCGCGTGGATAACGATCTGCCCTTCGAAATCGCGGCGCTGTTCGGCTGTGCGGTACTGACTGGAGTCGGCGCGGTGATCAATACCGCACGGGTGCAGGCGGGCGAGAGCGTCGCAATCTTCGGTCTCGGTGGCGTCGGTATGGCCGCACTGCTTGGCGCACGTGTCGCTGGCGCCTATCCGATCATCGCGATCGACTTGAATCCACAGAAACTCGCGCTCGCCGGTGAACTGGGCGCAACCCATGCCATTGCCGCCGATACGCATACCGTGGCCGAAGTGCGCGAACTCACCCAGGGCGGCGCGCAGCACAGCATCGAAACCGTAGGCAGCGCACGCGTGCTCGAGCAGGCCTACGCAGCTACGCGCCGTGGGGGCAACACCATCTCCTGCGGTCTGCCGGACCCGAACCAGATGTTGTCGATAGCGGCGGTTTCTCTGGTCACCGAGGAGCGCACATTGCGCGGCTCCTACATGGGTTCTTCGGTGCCTACGCGCGATATCCCGCGCTATGTTGCGCTCTATCGCAATGGACAACTCCCGGTCGATCGCCTGCTCAGTCATCGACTGCGTCAACACGAAATCAATCTCGGCATGGACCGCCTGGCACGCGGCGAAGCGCTGCGCCAGGTCGTGGTGTTCGATTCGATATAAACGGTCCTTACCCGAATGACACCTACTTATGCGTAAACCAGCTGACGGAGGCTGGCGGTGAGCGCAGCGAACGCCAGCGGATAGGCAATTCTGCTGGGGTTCGCTGCGCACACCGCCAGCCAACCACAGCTGGTTTACGCAGAAGTAGGTGTCAATCGGGTAAGGACCGTTTATATCGACTCGAACACCACGACCAGGCGC
>JANMUE010000445.1:0-3931 GCA_031391205.1 Lysobacterales bacterium
TTGATTATGAGGAGAAAAGCAAGAGCATCGCGGCTGACGCCGCTCCTACAAAAGCCGCTGCCACCAGAGAGGTAACGATATGTACGAAGAACCCAACGACGAGCCGATCGTCATCCGCACCGACTGGTGGCTGGCCAGCCTGGGCAATGTGATGGTCTGGGCGCGCCTGCGCGTACTCAAGGGCGGTACCACCGATGTGCTGTCTTCGGATGGTGGATTGATCCGTTACGCCGACGAACTGCAAGCGCGCGCTGCATTGATGGACGCCGACTATCAATCGCTTGAAGGCATGGACGACGATGACGCTCTGCCCTTCGGCAAGCTGCTGGAAGAGTTGCAGCCGCCGGAGGCGGACAGCGATAGTGACGAGGAGCTGGTGCCGTTGTTGATCGAGCTGATCAACGCAAATCGCAATCCGGGTACTTTCAATCTTTGACGTGTGCGCTGACGCGCGCACCTCAAATACTGAAAGAGCATAAGTATCTCCTAGGCTTCATGCACTCGGGAGAGAGCACCCCGACTGCATGAACCTGCCAAGTATCTCCTAACCCCTCCCCAGCCCTCCCCGGACATCGGGGAGGGAGTAAGAGCCAAAGCAACTCCGTTTGAAAGAACGAAGTGTCTCCCTCCCCGAACATCGGGAATTGAGTAAAAGCATCAAGCAATTTTTCGGACCTCTAACGTGTACACACCGCGCCACTTTGCCGAATCCGATCTCACTGCGCTCGATGGACTGTTCGAACGCGATGCCTTCGTCACACTGATTTCTTCGGTGGACGGCGCGCCTTTCGCCAGCCATCTGCCGGTTCTGTATCGCCGCGATGATGCGCGTATCCAGGTGCAGGGACATTGGGCCAGGCCCAATCCGCAGTGGCGTCAAATCGAGGGCACATCGGCACTGATGATCGTGCATGGCCCGCATGCTTATGTCTCACCGACCTGGTACGTCAACCCGGCGGTGCAAGTGCCGACCTGGAACTACGCCGTCGCGCATTTATATGGCGAGGTGCAGACGTTTTCCGATGAGGCATCGCTGCTCGGTGTGGTCACCGCGTTGGCGGAGCGGTACGAACACGGGGTGGGCAGCGACTGGCGCTTCCCGACTTCGGCGCCCGATCAGGTGCGTGCGCTCAGTGGCATCGTCGGATTCCGCTTTGACGTGCAGCGCGTCGAACTCAAGTTCAAGCTCAACCAGAACCATCCCGACACCAATGTGCGCGGCGCCATTCAAGGCCTGATCGGTCGTGGCGACGAAAACGCCACGGCCGTCGCCGATCTGATGCAACAGCGGCTCGATCGCCGTAACGAACGCGAGGAGTAGTTCAATGGAATTTGATCTGCAGGGTAGGCATGCGCTGGTATGCGGCGCGTCCCAGGGCATAGGCCGTGCATCAGCGGTTGCGCTGGCGCAGCGTGGCGCAGACGTGACCGTACTCGCGCGCAACCGCGATGCATTGGCCGCAGTAGCTGCCGCGCTGCCACGCGTCGTCGCGAGTCAGCAGCATGGCTGGATCAGCGCCGACGTCTCCGATCACACCGCGCTGCGCGCTCAGGTTTCTGCCGCATCGAATGCGCATTCGTTCCAGATTCTGATCAACAACACCGCAGGCCCGAATCCCGGCCCGATCCAGTCAGCGACTGCGGAGCAGTTCCTGGATACCTTCAATCGGCATCTGATTGCCAATCACACACTGGTCCAGACAGTACTGCCGGGTATGCGCGAAGCGGGTTTCGGTCGCATCGTCAATGTGATATCGACTTCGGTGAAAGAACCGCTGCGTAACCTCGGTGTCTCCAATACCATCCGCGGCGCCGTGGCGTCCTGGGCGAAGACCCTGGCCGGCGAACTCGGCAGCTTGGGCATCACTGTCAATAACGTGCTGCCCGGATTTACACGGACCCAGCGTCTGGATCAGATCATTCAGGAGCGCGTCGCAGCGACCGGCCAACCCGAGGATGCCGTCGTCAAGGGCATGCTGGCCGCGGTGCCGGCGGCACGATTTGCCGAACCTGATGAAATCGCTGCAGCAATCGCTTTTCTGTGTTCGCCAGCGGCCGGATATATCAATGGTGTCAATCTGCCGGTGGATGGGGGGCGTACGCAGTCGTTGTAACCTTGTGGGTCCGACCTGTGGTCGGACGCTCTTGCCTGAGCAATTCGAATCGGCAAACAGCGTCCGACCACAGGTCGGACCCACAAAGAAGGTCGCTCCTACAAATGCGCGCCTACTCGGGATAAAATTCAACTATGACCGAGACCTTGCTGCACTACATCGACGGCGCCTGGCGCGAGCCTGACGGTCGTGGCTATCTCGATGTGTTCGAGCCTGCGACCGGTCGTATTCATGCGAGCGTCGCTGATGGCGGTGCCGGCGACATTGCTGCAGCAGTTGCAGCGGCTAGTGATGCGTTCGCGTCCTGGTCACGACTGCCACATGCGGAACGGGCGCGCTGGCTCAACCGTCTTGCCGATGCAATGGAAGGCGAGCTCGGCGCACTCGCGGTTGCAGAGACCCTGGATACCGGCAAGCCGCTGTGGCAAACCCGCGAAATCGAAATACCACGCGCGATCAGCAATTTTCGTTTCTTCGCTGCCGCCGCGACGCAGTTTTCCAGCGAATCGCATCACGATGGCGCGTTGCTCAACTACACGCTGCGCCAGCCGCTGGGCGTGATCGGCTGCATCTCGCCGTGGAATCTGCCCTTGTATCTTTTGACCTGGAAGATCGCGCCGGCGCTGGCTGCCGGTAACACCGTCGTCGCCAAGCCGTCGGAAGTGACGCCGCTGACAGCGCAGAGGCTCTCTGGCATCGCGATGAAGATTGGCTTTCCACGCGGCGTTCTGAATATCGTGCACGGGCTCGGCGCCGGCGTCGGCAAGGCATTGGTCGAACACGATGACGTCAAGGCGATCAGTTTCACCGGCAGCACTGCGGTGGGCAAACAGATCGCCGCCTACTGCGGCCCCGCGTTGAAAAAATGTTCCCTGGAACTGGGCGGCAAGAATCCGGTGCTGGTGTTCGCCGATGCACCGCGCGAAACGTTGATCGAAACTCTGCTGCGCTCCTCTTTTCAGAATGCCGGCCAGATCTGCCTCTGCGGCTCGCGCATCCTGATCGAACGCTCCCACTACGAAGAATTCCGCGATGCCTTCGTCGCCCGCGCCAAGGCCCTGGTGGTCGGCGATCCACTGCAGGCCGAAAGCCGCATTGGTGCTCTGGTATCATCAGCGCATCATGCCAAGGTGATGGCCTGTATCGAGCAGGCCCGCGTTGACGGCGGCCGCATCCTCTGTGGCGGCGAATCGCTGAATCCGGGTGGGCGCTGCGCTGAGGGATGGTTCGTTCAACCCACGGTCATCGAAGGGTTGAGCACGCATTGCCGCAGTAATCAGGAAGAAATTTTCGGGCCGGTGGTCAGTCTGCAGCCCTTCGATGACGAGGCGCAGGCACTCAGCATGGCGAACGCCAGCCGCTATGGGCTGGCGGCGCAGATATGGACCCGCGATCTGAATCGAGCGCATCGGCTCGCCGCGCGCATCCAGACCGGTATCGTCTGGATCAACTGCTGGCTGCAGCGCGATCTGCGCACGCCCTTTGGCGGCAGCAAGGAATCCGGTGTCGGCCGCGAAGGCGGATGGGAAGCGATGCGTTTCTTCACCGAGCCGCGCAATGTCTGCATTCAACTGGGTGAGGACTGAGGAATCTCCGAACATGTTCGGAGCCGCGAAAACCCCTAAGGAACCTCTGAACAAGTCCGGAGCCGCGATAGCCCGATAGCCCCCTGAGCCAGCGGGGAAAAAACCGCAGGTTTTGACCAGCTCTGCTGTTAAAAACGGGATTGTGGTAAGCACTAAGGAACCTCTGAACAAGTCCGGAGCCGCGATAGCCCCCTGAGTCAGGGGGCGAAAAACCGCAGGTTTTTCGGGGTG
>JANMUE010000554.1:0-12866 GCA_031391205.1 Lysobacterales bacterium
CGCGCGAGCCGCTCGGGATCGCTGGCCAAGGCGCCTTCTTTTAGGATCTTGATCGCTTCGTCGCCGCCAATCGCCTCCAGCCGCAGTGCGGCGGTCTCGGTGGTGACGACGTCGAACAATTGGTCGTGGAGCAATTTGAGCCGCTCTAACTGCTCCACCATTTCCTCGTTGACGGCAATGCTGCGCACGACCCGCATAAACCGTCCGACGTTGTTCTTGTACCGCGGATGGAGCGCCAACTCGATGTACTCGTCGGTCTTGGGCGTGGCGACGCCCATGCGGCGCCCGTCGATATACGTGTGGAACCGTTCGTTGATCGCCTTGGACGCGAGTTGGCTCGTGCGGAAGGATTTGTGCTGGTGATCGAGAATCAGCCCCAAGGTGCGCGACTTCGTGACGCGGCCGCCGTTGAGCACCCGGCCCTGCGTCGCGAGCGCGGGGTTCTTATCCGCCGTGACCGATGGGTCGACGAGTATCGGGCCCGCGGCGAGCGCCGTATCGTGACCCTTGCGGATCTGGTCGCCAAGCACGGCGGTTTCGCTCAGGCGAGTCTCCATCACCCAGCCGCCGCGGAGGCTCGTCGTATCGCTGCGCGTGGGCGTGCGGACTTCGACGTCGAAGGTGTCGCCCGCCTGAATGCCTGGTCGCAGGAAGCCTCGCACCAACACCAGCGCCGTGTTGGGGGACGCGAGCACTTCGTTGGGGTTCTCGATTTCGCGGCGGTGCAGTTCCGCCAGCAGCGCCGCCCGTTGCGGCGACGGCGCCGGGTCTTCGCCCGTGCCCGCCAGCCCCGTCATCGACTCTGGCGAAAGCGTCCGACCACAGGTCGGACCCACATCCACCCCGCCGAATCAATCGAAGGCGTAGCGCGCAATCAACTGGAACACCGGCCCGGCCTTCTCGGTTTCCACCTCGTACTCGTCGAAGTCGCGATCGATCTGGTCGCCCAGGGTGTCGAACTTGTTGAAGACCTCGTCCTTGGAGGCATCCAGCAAATTCGATCCGGTGAGGCGTACTGCCATGTGTTCACCGAAGCGCTTCTCGATGAACACTTCCAGATCGGCGCCGTAGCGGGTTTCCACCTCTTCAGCCAGCACGCGCAAAAAAGCATCACCTTGACGGCGATAGCTGGCACCGAAGGATGCACCCCAATCGCGCAGGTCGTGAATAAAGCCGACATTGCCGACAAAGCGCGCCTGCTCGTTGAAGCGGCGTTCGCCCAGATCATCGTCGACCGAACTGTCCAGCCAGGAGTAGTTGACGAAGATGCCGGTATCGGGAAGACCGATCGCACCCAGCGGTGTCGACATATCGAACTCGAAGCCGTAGACGTAGCCATCGCCCACATTCGCCGCAGAGTAGACGAAACTGTCCGGATCAAATTCCGGGTAGCCGGGTGTGGCCGGCGTCGCGCCCGGATTTTCGTCGAGAAATTCGTCAACCTCATCGTCAAAATCGGCGACTGCGGTGGCACTGGGTTCGCCAGTATTGATGACTTCGATCAGGTCGCTGACATCACGATAGAACACATTGAAACCGACAATGCCCTGCTGGCCTAGACGACGCTCGAAGCCGAGGTCGACACCCCAGGCCAGTTCCGGTTCCAGGAATGGGTTGCCGACGAAGTCGTTGTCGCCGAATTCCTCTTCCAGCAGCAGCGGCAGCGTCTGGTTGAAATTCGGGCGACGCACACTGCGCGCCAACGACAGATTGATGCGATTTTCCGGGCTCAGATCCCATTTCAGATGCGCTGACGGCAGCAATGCCGAGTAGTCGGTCGAAACCTGCGTGTCGTCACTACGAATATCCGAATCGGTGTTCTCATGGCGCAGACCCAACTCCCACGAAAACGCCTCTCCGCGCCCCGAGAACATCAGATAGGGATCGATGCGGCGTTCTTCGAAACGACTGGCCGAGCGGTCGAAGTCGGTATAGGGCGGCAGCGCCGCGCCTTCCTCGTCGGTATCCACCTCACTGGTACTCAGCACCGTTTCCCGGTCCTTGTCCGTGTAATCGACACCGAATTCCATGGTCGCGCCAGCAGCGAAATCGCGCTCGTGTGCGATCTTGATGCTGTGCTCGCCATCGTCCTGGTCGGTGAGGGTACGCGTGCCTTCGCGCTCGTCGAACGACGGCGGCGTGTCATCATCGTCAAAGCCGGTTTCTTCTTCGGTATCGAAGCGCGCATCGTCGAACTGGGCGAGACCAAGATCGATGTCCGTGCGCCCGCCGAGCATGTCGAATTCGTAGGCCGCTCCGACCGAGTAGCTGTCCTGATCGATATCGACAACCTGGTCATTGATCGACAGCAGATGATCGCGGCTGGTGTCGATCGGATGTTTATATTCCAGCGAATTCTCGGTCTCGGTGCGGTCGGTACGTACATAGAATCCGGTTAAAGACAGTTCGCCCGGGCCCATTTCGGCACTGTAGGATGCATTGAAAGAGTAGTCGGTACCATCGCGCGTGTCGGTCTGATCTTCGGCATCGGCGAAGTCGCCGTCGGGTTCCTCGAAACGATCGCTGCGCTTGAGTTTGGGATTATGACGGCCCTGCACATTGAACCCGGCGAGCAGACGTCCGCCGCCCACCTCACCACTGGCGACGCCACCATAGCTGCCTTTGAAATCGCCATCGTCGAAATGCAGCGCACCGGCGCGCAGGTATTTGCCGTCGAAGGCGTAGGCGTCGCGCAGCACGATATTCAGCGAACCCGCCATGGCATCGCCGGAGCGATTGGCGCTGGGACTGCGTATGATCTCGATGCGTTCGACCAATTCCGCAGGAATGCGGTCGACGAAGAAGGAACGGTCGCTACCGGCACCCGGTACCTTCTTGCCATTGATCAGGATCTGGGTGTAGCCCGGATCCAATCCGCGCAGGCGCGCGCCATCGTATTCGAGCACATCGGAAACGAAGGCGACGCTGGGCACGCGCTTGAGCATGTCGCCAACGGTCAGCGGCTCGAAACGCTGGAAGTACTCGAGATCATAGGACAACGTCGGTGCGATATCGTCGGTGCGATCGCGATAGACGATCTCGCCCTGGACGACAATCGTCTCCAGCGACTTGCGTTCGCTGACGTCGCGGCCGTCCGCAGCATCGGCGCTGGCCGTGTCCTGCGCCCATGCCGCACTGCCCGCAGCCAGGATCAAAGTGCCGCCCAGGGCACGCGCCAGACTCAGAGCCAGAAGATTCTTTTTCATTGCTGCGCAAACTCCGGGAAGGGAACCCTGGCGTTCTACAGCAGCGATATGGCGGGCATGTTACGGCTATGTGGGAGCGGCAGTCACCCCAATCGTGTATAAGCTCGCGCTTCAATTTTTTCTTTCTCATGTCCAGAGGTGCCGCATGCGTCTGCTGTCCGTATCCGTTGTGATCTTGTTGGCGTCCTGCGCCTCGACGAAGAACGATCTTGAACCTGACGAAACGCGACCGGAGCCAATGCTCAGCACTTCGGGCGTTGCCCACGTGGTGGTTCCTGAGGCCTTTGTCACTGCGCGCACGCCGGACGAAAATGTCGATTCGCCTGCGGCCTGGGTCGCCGCCGATGGCACGGTGTGGCTGTTCGCGACCTCCAAGGCTACCGGCCGTCTGATGATGTATGACGGCGAGACCGGTGCTGACCTGCGTCGCGTCGGCACAGCCGGCGAGGCGCCTGGACAGTTTCTGCGCCCCAACGGCATCTTCGTATTCAACGATCTGCTGTTCGTTGTCGAACGCGACAATCATCGCGTCCAGGTGTTGAATCTCCCGGATCTGAAATCGCTGGGCAGTTTTGGTCAGGGCGATCTGTTGCAGCCCTACGGACTGTGGGTGCGTGAGCTGGGGGCTGGCGATGGCATCGAGGTGATCGTCACTGACGCCTACATGGCTGGTGAGTACCCCAACGGCGACGATATCGCGCCGCCGCTGACCGAACTTGGCAAACGCATGAAGCGCTTCGCGGTCACCGTGAAAGGGGATGCAATCAGCGCGCGCCTGGTCGAGAACTTTGGCGACACCAGTGCGGAGGGCGCCATCCGCATTCCCGAATCACTATGGGGCGACGTCGCCAATGCCCGGTTGCTGATCGCGGAGGAAGACACGCGCAGCGGTACCGCCGTACGCGAGTACGACCTTGCCGGCAACTATCGCGGGCGCACCATCGGCAAGGATATATTCAAAGCCCAGGCCGAAGGCATCAGCTTATGGAGTTGCGACGATGGCAGCGGTTACTGGATCACCACCGACCAGTATCTGGACCGAAGCCTCTTTCATATCTTCGATCGCAAGAGCCTCAAGCACCTGGGCGCCTTCTCCGGTTCAGTGACTGGCAATACCGATGGCATCTGGCTGCACGCGGCGCCAACGACGAAATTTCCCAACGGAGTGTTCTATGCGGTGCATGACGACCAGGCCGTCGCCGCGTTTGATTGGATAGCGATTGCCAAGGCGCTGTCGCTGCGCAAGCACTGTGGTGAATGATCCGAGGTGATCGCAGCTATTGCGACGCCGCACGACTGTAATGCGCAGGCCGATCTGATCGGCGCTGCTTTCAGTCCTTCCTCAGACTGACTTGGACCCGGGTCTCGCGACCCGGGTCTTTTTTTGTGTGGAAACAATTCATGTGGGAGCGGCTTCAGCCGCGATTGTCACCGGTACCGCAGTATATGGAATCGCTGCTGAAGCCGCTCCTACATGTCATTACGGTGTGGTCACCGGCCGCACGGCATAAATCGTCGTGGTGCCGCTGACGGCATTGGCGACGAGCAGCAACGAATCAGCCGTAGGCGAAGCGCTGATCGGCACGAAGACCATCTGCGTAGGGCCAAGGTCGCCGGCTTCAGGATTGCTCTCGAGCGCGCCATCGGCATTGGCGTCGGGATTGGACACGGCCACCGTGTAATTGCGATCGTTCTTGTATTCGATGAAACGGCCACCGCGCAGATTGGTGTCCATTGCATACACCATGATGCCGCCGACCTGCGAAAGTCCGATGAACGCGAAGGCAGCGCCTTCGATCTGACCGATGGCCAAAGCCTTCGGTGCCGGACCCTGGTCGTCGGAACGCGTATCGCCGGTGCCATTCGCATCGGCTGCGGAGTTGAAGTTCGTGGTCAGCCGCTGCAGCGTGATGCGCTCGAAATCATTGCCGCTGTCGAAAATCGCAAAACCCGTGGTACGCACGATCGAAAACGAACGCGTGCCGAAAGTGTAGATGGTTTCGATGTCCGGGTCCTGCGGCACGCCGGGAGCCGGTGTCGTGGTGGCCGGTGCATTGCCTTCAGTAGCAGAAACCACCAGACGACCGAGATTGGCATTCTGCTGCAGCGTTGCTGCCGTCGGGAACACCGTGGTGTCCAGATTCAGCGTAGCCGCACGTGTGGTCTCATCCAGACCAGGACGCTGGCGCGGAGCCCCGGTGTTGGCAGTCATCACCAGGACCTCATCGGCATTGCGATACGCGAGAATGGTGCCGGGCTGACGCAAGCCACGCACTGGACGCGCGGTCAGGGCACCACCGGCGTCCTGGTCGCTGGCATCCATGCTGGTGGTTGCCGAGTTGAAATCATTGACGCCCACACTCACGATGGTTTCGATGCGCGCGGGGTCGAGCGCCACGGTAGCCAGTGCATTATTTTCCTGCAGACTGACGTAGGCACGGGCGTTGACCGCAGAGGAAACCGACTGCGGATCAAAATCCATCGCCCGGGTTGCACCGGTACGACCGGTAAAGCGGACGTCGGCCAGAACTTCGGCCTCTCGCGATGTGGCCGGAATCGGCGTAACACCGCTCAGATTGAAGGCACGGAAATCGAGCACGGTGATTGCCGGCGGCGCGGTCGTGGCCGGGGCGACCGGCGTAGGCGTCAAATTGACGACGCTGATCGAGCCTTCGGGATCGACACTGTAATCGGGCGCGGGCGCGCCCTCATCGGCGGTGATGACGAAACGACCGTCCTGACTGAAGGTCACTGCTTTGGGGCCGACGCCTGTCTGCAGAACGGTGACGAGACTGCGATCCGCCGCCTTATAGACCACCACGGCACCATTGTCGGTGAGCGCCTGGCCGTACACCGTGACCGCGATGCGATCACGATCATTGGCGGCGACAGGATCATCATAGGCGGCGACCGCCGCGACCTTGCCCATGGGTCGGGCCAGGGCCGTGGCTGCGGCAGCACTGGCATCAATGGGCGTCAGCGTCTGCGGCGTCGCCGGATTGGTCAGGCTGAGCACATCGACGCGGTTGCTGTGGCGGTTGGCGATCAGCGCGTTGCGCCCGCCGCCGTAATAAGCCACCGACGCCGCCGCGCCAACGCCGAACTGCCCGCTGCTGAAACGGCTGAGCAGGGTCAGGCTGACGGCGCTGGGCGGGTTTTGCGTCAACGGCGGCGTGTCGTCGCTGTTACTGCTGCCACTGCAGGCCACGACGGCGGTGCTGAGCGCGATCACCAGAGAACGCAGAACCAAATGCATAGACCACTCCTGAATTGCCGAATACTTAAGTCGCAACATGTCGCGAGACGAATTTGCCGGACGCGAAAGGACGACATGGTAATCGATCAACCGGGCCTGCACACTTGTATGGTGGGTATCCGACCACATGTCCCGTTCATGTTGGATCTGACTCCCCCTCCCCCACCCTCCGCCGCCGAGGCCCGCCGACTGCAGGCCAGGTTCTGGCGTTCGGTCCATATCGTGAGCCTGTTCATCGGGCTGCTCTGGCTCATCCTGGGGGCAATTTCCAATTGGCCCATCGATACCCGGCCGTTCGCGTTGTATCCGGGACGGGTGGAATCGCTGCTGGGAATACTGACTTCGCCGCTGCTGCATGGCGGCGCCGAGCATCTGCTGGCCAACTCGTTCGGCCTGATGATCCTGGGGGTGTTGACGCTGTACCGGTTTCCGGCATCGGCGCCGCTCACGATCACGGTGATCTGGTTGCTGTCGGGGCTGGGCACCTGGCTGATCGGCCGGCCTTCGTTCCATATCGGTGCCAGCGGCCTGACCCATGGCCTGATGTTTTTCGTCTTTGTGTCCGGCCTGATTCGCCGTGACCGCACTTCGATCGCCGCCGCGATGCTGACCTTCATGTTCTTCGGCGGCATGCTGCTGACCATCTTTCCGCGCGAGATAGGGATTTCGTACGAATACCATTTTTCCGGGGCCGCGGCCGGGCTGCTCTGCGCCTTCCTGATGCGTCGCCGCGACCCGGCTCCGCCGCGGCGCAAGTACAGCTGGGAAATCGAGGAAGAACTCGAGGCGCTGCGCGCGCAGAATCCCGAAGACGCCGAACTACAGATGCCCCGCCCCGACGATGTGCCGGTGCTCTGGCATCGACCTGAGGAAGAACGCGGCAAGATCCTGGCGTTTCCGGTGGAGCGGCGGCAGGGCGAACCCCAGGATGACGGGAAGCCGACCTTGCATTGAGTAGGGTGGGTGCAACCCACCATTCTCTAAATTTTCCACAATGGTGGGTTGCACCCACCCTACTTTTTTACCGCAGCGAACGACCGCGCATCCCGCGGCCAGGGCGGCGTGGCGCGGATCGCCGGTATTACGTCCTCTACGCGATCGACAATGGACCACATCGCCGCATGCGCGCGGCCCATCATGCCTTCGTCGATCGTGTGTTCGAGGAAACGCTGCAGGCCGGTGTAGAAGCCCTTGGTATTGACCAGGATGATCGGGCTGAAATAGATGCCCAGGCGCTTGAGAGTGATCGCCTCAAACAGTTCTTCCAGCGTGCCGCAGCCGCCGGGCAGCGCCACAACGGCATCCGATCCGGTCAATAGGCGATGCTTGCGTTCGCGCATATCCTCGACGACGTCGAGCTGATCCAGTCCGGGATGCTGCCATTCCACTTCGGTCATGAAGCGCGGAATGATGCCCACGACCGAACCTTTTTCTGACAACGCACCATCGGCGAGTGCCCCCATGGAACCGACACCGCCTCCACCATAGACCACAGTGCACTGTTCGCGCGCCAGGAGAACACCGAGCCTGCGCGCATCGTCGTGATAGACCGGATCACAGCTGGCGCTGGAGGCGCAGTAGACGCAGATACGCATGGGAGGCTCCGTCGAAACGGCGATTATCCCATGTACGGCTCTGGGGGTCCGACCTGCGGTCGGACGCTCTCGCATTTTGACAACCGTCCACAGCGTCCGACCACAGGTCGGACCCACAGGAAACCACTCCACATGGACGCCCCGCCCCCCCCACCGCCATAATCGCCGGCCTTTACGCCCGCATCCAGCGCGACTGCCCGAACCGATCCGATGAATTTCAACTCCTGGCAGTTCGTGCTGTTCTTCCTGATCGTGTATGCGATAACGGCGCCGCTGAAGCGCTATTCCACCGCCAACAAGATCATCCTGTTGCTGGCCAGCTATTTTTTCTACGGCTCCTGGAACTGGACCTACCTCGGCCTGGTGATGTTCAGCACGCTGTTCGACTACTGGATCGGACTGCGCTTCCTGCGCACGCAAAGGCCGCTGCGCCTGATCACCATCAGCATCATCGCCAATCTCGGCGTGCTGGCGTTCTTCAAGTACGCGAACTTCGCCATCGCCACCGCGAATTGGAGCTTGGCCGCGTTCGGTTCGAGCTACCAGTTCACGGGCATCGATGTGCTGCTGCCGGTAGGTGTGTCGTTCTATACGTTCCAGAGCATGAGCTACACCATCGATGTGTACCGCAAGGAGCTCAAGCCACGCACGCAGCTGCTCGACTACGCGCTGTTTGTCGGCTTCTTCCCGCAGTTGGTTGCCGGCCCGATCGTGCGCGCCAGCGAGTTCTTCCAGGAACTCGACCATCCGCGCAACTTCACCCAGAAGCAGATCGCCTATGCGCTGATCCTGATCGCCTTCGGCTACGTCAAGAAGGTGGTGTTCGCCGATTCTCTGGCTATGGTCGGCGATCCGATCTGGAACAACCTGGCTGTCAGCGACCCGTGGTCGGTGCTGCTCGCCGTCTATGCGTTCGCGTTCCAGATCTATTTCGATTTTTCCGGCTACACCGATATCGCCATCGGCGTCGCGATGCTGTTCGGCTTTCAGTTTCCGAAGAACTTCAACTATCCCTATATCGCCACCAGCATCCAGGATTTCTGGCGGCGCTGGCATATGTCGCTGTCGCGCTGGCTGCGCGACTATCTCTACGTTTCTCTGGGCGGCAACCGCAATGGCGTGTCGCTGACCTATGTGAATCTGATGCTGACTATGCTACTGGGCGGTCTCTGGCATGGCGCGAGCTGGAACTTCGTGATCTGGGGCGCGTTGCACGGCAGCTATCTGGTGATCGAGCGACTTGTGCTGAACCGCGTTCCGGGCTGGCAGTCGGAGCGGCTGCCGATGCGCCTGCTGCGCTGGTTCGTGGTGTTCCACTTGGTCTGCTTCGCGTGGATTTTCTTCCGTGCCCGCGATTTCGCCGCCAGCATGACGGTGCTGTCCAAGCTCGGTCAGCTGGGCGGCGCGGTATTCGACGCGCAGTCGCTGGGCGCGCTGTGCTCGGCACTGGGCGCCTTCATGCTGGTGCATTGGCTGGGCGGGCGCTTCGATCTCAAGCAGCGCATCGGTGATGCCATGCTGCCAGTACATGTGGCGGCGACTACCGCTGCCCTGCTGATGCTGATCTGGTTCACGCCGGATTACTCGGTGCCCTTCATCTACTTCCAGTTCTGAGCCCGGATCATGACGCGCTATCTGCTACCGCGAATCGTGCTCCCCTTGCTGGCGGTGCTGGCGGTTGAGGCGTTGTTTCGCAGCAATTTCTGGGAGCGCTTCACTGCGCCCGACAGCCATGCCGGCACCAGTGTGCGCGTCAAACAGGCCGTAGCTGCCGAGGCACGCCCGATCAATTTCGTCACACTGGGCAGCTCGCGCGCCGTCTACGGACTCGATCACACCCGCATCGCCGCTATGGCGTCGCGCCATGGCAAGGTGCACGCCAACCTGAGCATGCCCGGCGCGCATTGGTTGAGCGTGATGACGGTGATCGACTGGCTGCGCACGGAACGCCCCGAAGTGCAGGGCGGCGTGATCGCGCTGTCAATTCCCGATCTGCAAGGCCTGGGCAATGGCAGCTATGAGCTGGCCATCGTCCGTCCGTTCCAGAGCCTGCTCAGCGACAACGGCAATGTGGTCGAACGCTTTGACTGGCGCGATTCCAGCACCTTCGGCTCGGTGTCGGCACTGTTCCAGTACCGCGGCGATCTGCAGAACGCAGTGCGCCATCCGCTGCAGCGTGGCAAGACCATCGATTGGTTTGCGAGCTTCGGCCAGCACAAATTATTCGATGGCCCGCGTCAGCAGATCGATACCTGCACCATGCCGTGGAACACCCTCGCCACCTGCGCCGCACATACGCCGGGCAACGACAACGAGCGCAACCTCGTCACGCTATGCCAGAGCCTTGCTGGCGCATCGGGTAAGGGCGGCGACTGGAGCGGCTTCGATCCGAAGGCATTGCCGCCGAATCTGCAGCAGGTCTTGGACACGCGTCAGCGCGAGCTGCGCAGCGTTCGATGGAAAAAACCGCCGCTGGTGATCCTGCTGCCGATCACCCATCACTGG
Organism: Lysobacterales bacterium; assembly: GCA_031391205.1. Taxonomy (GTDB): domain Bacteria; phylum Pseudomonadota; class Gammaproteobacteria; order Xanthomonadales; family Ahniellaceae; genus 0-14-3-00-62-12. The sequence continues at coordinate 10,563 of JANMUE010000554.1, forward strand.
TCGCATGAAGTGATGCCCAAAGGTGCTCGCCAGTGGGCACACACCATACTCGATCCGCTGGCTGCGGAAGGCAAGATCCGCCTGCTCGACTACAGCGATTTCTTCGATGTGGATGGCATCACGCGCTGTGATGTGTTCTGGGACATTTATCACCAGAACCAGAAAGGCCTGACCGAGCTCACCGACGCGGTGCTGCCCGAGATCGAGCGTTACTTCTACGAGCAATGAGTGTGGGTCCGACCTGTGGTCGGACGCTTTCACCAGAGCAGACCGAGTCGGCAAAAAACGTCCGACCGCAGGTCGGACTCACAAAGACAGCAGCGTTGGCGGATTTGGCGTGCCGCTGACAGTTCGCCCCGCAAAATCTCGTTAGCAATAGAACATCCACGATGTGCGCCCGCGGTTCGGCGCACCGGCACCGGATGCGTTCGCCACAGGGGATTGGGCCATGACACAACTTTCGTTATCACGACAGGCTGCCGCCGTGCTGCTGGCGCTGGCGTACATCGCACTGCCGGCGGTCGCCGAACCGCTGGCCTACGTGCCGATCGCCGCCGCCGGGCATGTACAGGTGATCGACACCCGCAACGGCAATACGGTGAAAATGATCCCGGTGCCCAGCGGCCCGATCGGCGTGGCGGTCGATGCCGCGCGCGCCAAGGTCTACGTCGCGCACCAGGGCGGCAACCGCCTGACGGTGATCAGCACGGTAACGCGCACGGTCGTAGGCAGCCTGCAACTGCCCACCGACGCCTGGGGCGTAGTCGTCAGCGGCGATGGCAGCCGCGCCTACGTCGCCCTGTCCGGACAGGACCAGATCGGCGTGGTCGACACCGCCACGCTGACCCTGATCGATACCATCGATACCGGCACCACCCCACGCAACCTGGCGCTCAGTCCGGACGGTGAACGGCTTTACGTCTCCAACCAGAATGCCTCGACAGTGACGGTGATCAATACGATCACTCTGAGCGCCACCGGCAGCTTCCCGATCACCACGGCGACACTCGGCATCGCCCTGAATCCGGGCGGAAACCCGCTGTACGCCGTGGGCGCGTTCGGCGGTGAGATGGTGCGATTCGATACGCTGAGCAACACTGTCGTCGGCACTACCACGACCGGCAACGGACCCTCCGGCGTCGCTATCAATTCGGATGCGTCGCGCCTCTATGTCGCTGCGACCGGCGACGATGTGGTGACAGTGATCGATGGCGCGACCTATCAAGCCATCACCAACATTTCCGTCGGCGAAGGACCCTACGGCATCGAGGTCAGCGCCGACGACAGCCGTGTCTACGTGGTCAACGTCCACGGCGAGTCGATGTCGGTAATCGACACCGCCAGCAATACCGTCGTCGCCACTTATCCGCTGCTCGACGGTGCCTTCGCTGTCGGCAGCTTCCTGGCCCCGGCCACCGTGCCCGACGCACCAGCGATCGAGGCGGCGACGCCAGCCGACGGCCAGGCATCGATCAGTTTCAGCGCGCCGGCCTTCGATGGCGGCGCCGATATCGACCAATACCATCTGCGTTGCAATCCCGGTGCACTGAGTTTCAGCGGGCCGGCATCGCCGCTGGTCGCAACGGCGCTCACCAACAACAGCGTTTATCGCTGTAGCGTATCTGCAGAGAACGCCATAGGTGAAAGCGCCGCATCCGCCGAGGTCAGCGTAATTCCCGGAAGCAACGGAACCAGCGCCGATCTTTCGATCAGCAAGACCAACAGCGTCAGCTTCGTCAATGGCGGCAATCGCATCGGCTATCTGATCGACGTGGTCAACAACGGCCCAGCGGCAGTGGCAGGCGCGCGTGTCATCGATGAACTCGAGGAGTACTTCAGTGCCGCACAGTGGCTGTGCACTGGCAGCAATGGCGGCCAATGCCCGGCCAGTGGAAGCGGCGATCTGGATGTCGCCGTCGATCTGCCGATCGGCGCCAGCGTGCAGTTCCAGTTCAGTGCGCTGCTTGCGCCGTTTCCTGAAGATCCGGTATCGAATGTGGCCGCAGTCACCGCACCGGCATCGATCAATGAAACCGACCTCGCCAACAACACCGCATCGGATGGGCCGGATGAGCGTGGCATTTTCCGCGATGGGTTCGAATAGCGGCGGCGGTGTTGTATCGGAACGGCTGTTGTAGATGCGGGTCTTGTACCCGCATGCTTCCGATTTTCGTCGAGAATCGAAACATCAAGAGCGTGCGGGTACAAGACCCGCACCTACAACGGCTGCCGAATTACCCCCGCTTCATGAACTGGAAGAACTCGTCGTTGGTCTTGGTGTTCTTCATCTTGTCGAGCAGGAAC
>JANMUE010000257.1:0-1558 GCA_031391205.1 Lysobacterales bacterium
GTGCAGTCTTACCGCAATTCGGATTGCCCACCAAGGCAACCACCGGCAGCCGGCTGTTGACGGCAGCACTATTCATTGCATTTACACCGAAACCGGCTGGGCGCGCACGCGGATACACGAGGCCTCATGACGACGCAGTGCAAAGGTCGAGCCGCCGATGCGCACTGCCATGGGGTCGCCGCCCGGCACTCGGGCCAAAACTCGGATGGATTCGCCGGGCAAAAACCCGATCTCGGCCAATCGCCGGGCAACTCCTTGGCCAGCCTGTTGGGCATCGACGCTGATGACGGTCGCCGTTTCGCTGAACGCCAAATCCACTAGGGATTTCGCTTCATAGCCAGCGACCGAGACAATCTCTTCTGCCGTTGCAACCACCCGAACACCTCTGTGCAAGCACCCTATATCTGGACCGGATAGAACTTGGGTTTGGCGGAATTATACATGCGAACGATTCGCATTAGCGGTAATTGTTTGGCCGCAAACGGCTCGTAGCTGTGGGTTCGACTTCAGTCGAACTTTCCAGCATTGCTGTCTACCGGGGCTTGTTCCAGACAGCCCCGGCATTTCCTACCTCCCTGTAGGTCAGGCTGAAGCCTGACCCACAAAAGAAAATCGCTTAAGGAAGCGCCCTTCGCCTTCAGTCAGACTTGCTCAGCCAGGCTAAAGCCTGACCTACAGGGAAGTGACATGGCATTAGTTGCTGCGCCCAATGGCCAGATATTTCAGGCCATACTGTTTGACGAAGTCCGGGTCGTACAAATTGCGGCCATCGAAAATGACCGGATGCTTGAGAGTCGCCTTAATAGCGTCGAAATCGGGGCTGCGAAACTCCTTCCATTCTGTGACGATGGCTAGCACATCGGCGCCGGTAAGCGCCTCCTCCGCGGACTTCACCAGCGCCAGATCGGAGCGCTTGCCATATATACGCCGCGTCTCCTGGATGGCGATCGGGTCATAGGCACGCACCTTGGCGCCCGCCTGCCACAGCGCCTCCATCAAGGTACGGCTGGGCGCCGCGCGCATATCGTCGGTATTGGGCTTGAAGGACAACCCCCACAACGCCACTGTCTTGCCCTGCAAGTCGCCGTCGAAGTAGCGGCTGATCTTGTTGAACAGCACGTCTTTCTGGCGATGGTTGACCGCTTCGACTGCATTCAGCACGTCCGCTTCATAGCCATGATCGCGTGCCGTACGAGAAAGCGCCTGTACATCCTTGGGGAAACACGAGCCACCATAGCCACACCCCGGGTAAATGAAGTGGTAGCCAATGCGCGGATCCGAACCAATGCCGCGCCGCACCTTCTCGATGTCCGCGCCCAGACATTCGGCGAGATTGGCCAACTCGTTCATAAAGCTGATCTTGGTCGCCAACATGGCGTTAGCCGCGTACTTGGTGAGCTCGGAAGAACGCACATCCATGACAATCATGCGGTCATGGTTGCGGGTAAAGGGATCGTAGAGCGCCCTGAGCAGCTCGGCGGTGCGCGGATTGTCGGTGCCCACCACCACCAGGTCGGGCTTCATAAAGTCGCCCAAGGCCGCGCCTTCTTTCAAAAAT
>JANMUE010000073.1:0-2639 GCA_031391205.1 Lysobacterales bacterium
CTCTACTCTCGACAGTCAGAGCAAGAGCTTCGCGGCTCACGCCGCTCCTACATGGCTAGGCCCAATCCCCGCGCAGCGCCTTCACTTTTGTTTCCATCGCCGCCGCATTGGCCTGTTCGGGTGGCACCAGATCGTCGATCACAAGGCCAATTCTCGACCAGAACCGGCGCGGCAGGCGTGCGCGTCGAAACGTGGAGTCGCGCTTGCTGAACAACGAACCCCACATACCTTTGAGCGCCACCGGAATGACCGGCACCGGATTGGCCGCGAGGATACGTTCCATACCGGCTTTGAACGGGTTGATCTCGCCGGTATCAGTCAATCGACCTTCCGGGAAGATGCCGACAATCTCGCCCTCCGCCAGCGCCTTCTGGATTTCGGCATAGGCGCGCTCAAGCATTTCCGGATCCTCTTTCGCAGGTGCGATCGGAATCGCGCGCGCGGTCTTGAAGATGAAATTCATCACCGGGATCTTGAAGATGGTGTGATACATCACGAAGCGGATCGGCCGCCGGATGGTGCCGCCGACGATCAAGGCGTCCATATAAGACACGTGATTGCAGACCAGCAAACAGGGGCCTTCATCAGGAATTTTCTCCAGGCCCGTCACCTCGATGCGATACAACGTGTTGACCAGCACCCAACTGAGAAAACGCATCAGGAACTCGGGCACCAGGGTGAAAATATAGATCGCGACGACGGCGTTGAGTATGGCGGTGATCAACAGCAACTGCGGCACGCTGACCTTGACCACATTGAGCAGAACCACCGCCATCACTGCCGCCACCACCATGAACAGCGCATTGAGGATGTTGTTCGCGGCGATCACCCGCGAGCGCCGTGCCGGATCGGAGCGGCTCTGCACCAGCGCGAACAGCGGCACGATGAAAAAACCGCTGAAGATCGCCATGCCCAGCAGGTCGAACATCACGCGCCAGGCCCCGGGCTGTGCCATGAATTGCATGACCCGGAGCTGCTGCTCACCGGCGGCATGCGGCCAAGCGAAGTAGAGATCTGCACCGAACAGCGTCATGCCGATAGCGCCAAACGGCACCAGTCCAATCTCGACCTTGTGACCGGACAGTCGCTCGCACCAGATCGAACCTAGCCCAATGCCTACGGAAAACGTCGTCAACAACAGTGTGTAGACCGAAGGATTGCCGCCCAGCACTTCCTTGGCATAGGCCGGCAACTGCGTGAAGTAGATCGATCCGAAGAACCAGAACCAGGAAATACCAAGACAGCTGAGAAAAACCGTGCGGTTGTGGCTGATCAACTTGAGATTCCGCCAGGTCTCGCTGAAAAGATTCCAGTTGATCTTCAGGCCCGGATCGGCGATTGGCGTGGGCGGCATGGCCAACGCCGAAATCAGTCCGACGATCGCAATGCCGATGGCAACGACCGCAACCCAGAAACCACCGTTTACGGGCAGATCGATCAGTTGCGACCCCAGCAGCGTACCCAGCAGGATGGCCAGGAAGGTCCCCATCTCCACCAGTCCGTTGCCGCCCACGAGTTCGTTGGGCTTGAGCAACTGCGGCAGGATGCCGTACTTCAGCGGTCCGAACAGCGTCGAATGCAGGCCCATCATGAACAGCATGGTCAGCAGCAAGGGAATGTTATGGCGGGTAAATCCGAAATAGGCGACCACCATGATCGCGATTTCCAGCACTTTGACCGCCTGCGCCAGCCTGGCTTTGTCGAATTTGTCAGAAAGCTGGCCACTGGTCGCGGAAAACAAGAAGAACGGCAGGATGAACAGTCCCGCCGCCAGATTGGTCAACTGGTGCTCCTGTGCGTCGCTCAGCCCCAGCGTCTTGTAGACGATGAGAATCACCAACGCATTCTTGAACACATTGTCATTGAACGCCCCCAGCGCCTGAGTCAGGAAAAACGGCAGGAAGCGGCGCTGGCCGAGCAGGGCGAACTGGCTTTGTTGGGACATGGTCAGGGCAATCCGGTAGCAGACCGGAATCTAGCAGAGGCCGGAGACAGCCACTGCGGTCACGCAAAAGCAGCGGAATCCGCTTCCGGGCAGCCCGCCCGACGGGACTCGATCGTTCGTTTCGGCCCTCTTTGACATTTTCCTTTGGTGATTGTCGTTTGGTATCTTGTAGCCGTGGCAGCGGCGCCCAGACCTGGGGAACCGAAATGTCTGTTGCAACAAAAGCGAATATGGTCACCTACCGGGCACTGCGCCATCGCTCGGCGATCGGCCATTTGAACGGCGCGCTGGCGCGCTGGTTGACGGCGCGCGAAGTGCCGGAAACCGCAGTGGGCGCCGTGCAGGTGGTGATGGATGAACTGATCGGCAATCTGCTGGTGCATGACCCGCAGAACATCGACCCGGTCGAGGTCGAGCTGCAGCTTGATGCCGATGTTCTGGCCATCCGGCTCAGCTACCGCTCCGCGGATTTCAATCCGCGGACCCAGAAGGAAGTCGATACCGTCACGCCGGTCAGCGAACGGCGCATCGGCGGATTGGGGCTGCATCTGATCCAGGGGCTGATGGATTCCGTCCATTACGAGTATCTGCACGGCATCATCTGCCTGCGCATGCAGAAGAAGCTGCACGCAGCGGGGGCTTTGGGTAAATGAGCGTAGCTGTGCCGTTGTAGGCTGGGGTGAGCGCAGCGAAC
>JANMUE010000088.1:0-1674 GCA_031391205.1 Lysobacterales bacterium
CCTTAAGAAAGCTGTGGCGATTGGCGGTAAGCTGTGGGGAAACAAAGACAATGGGCGTTGCCAGGGGTCTTCCTACAGCCTATACCTCATAGTCGACAGCCTGACTATTTCAGGAACTAGAACCATGGCACAAGTAATTGCAAAACAGCCGTTACCCTACACTTACGAGGGTACCGACAAAAAGGGACAGAAAGTCAAAGGCCGACTAATGGCCGTCTCTGAAGTGGCGGTGAAAGCCGACCTGCGCAAACAAGGTGTGGTGGCCAAAAAGATTCGCAAGGAATCGCAGCTATTCAAAAGCGATAAAAAGGTTGAAACAGCTGACATTGCGCTGTTTGCTCGCCAGCTCGCGACCATGCTCCAAGCCGGCATTCCGATGGTGCAGGCCTTCGAAATTGTCGGCAACGGACACGAAAAGCCGGCGATGCAAAAGTTGATCATGGCGATCAAAGGCGATATCGAAGCCGGCACCACCCTGCACGAAGCCCTTGCCAAACATCCCCTGTATTTCGATGACCTATTTGTCAATCTGGTTGAAGCTGGCGAACATGCCGGTGCACTGGAAACCCTATTGGACAAAATTGCAACATATAAAGAAAAGACAGAGGCTCTGAAAAAGAAAATAAAGAAAGCAATGTTTTATCCCGCCGCAGTAATGGCGGTGGCAGTGGTAGTTACTCTTATCCTACTGATTTTCGTTATCCCTCAATTTGAAGCCATTTTTAAGGACTTCGGCGCGGATTTACCTGCCTTTACGCAGATGGTGGTTAACCTTTCAGTACTTGTACAGGAAAACGGCATCTACGCTGCAGTCGTATTGGCAGCGGGCGTGTACGCATTCATATACTTTCATAAACGCTCAAGACCGATGCGACAAGCAATTGATCGAGCCCTGCTGAAAGCGCCAATCATCGGCCCTATTTTGGTTAAGTCGGCGATTGCGCGGTTTGCCCGCACCCTTTCAACGATGTTCGCTGCGGGCGTGCCGTTAGTTGAGGCGCTCACTTCTGTGGCCGGTGCAACCGGAAACATCGTGTATGAAACCGCCACCCTGAAAATCCGCGATGAAGTCTCAACGGGCATTCGCCTCCAAAAGTGCATGGAGAATACGGGTCTGTTCCCCAACATGGTGGTACAGATGATCGCAGTGGGCGAGGAGTCGGGCTCACTGGATGCAATGTCCGCCAAGGTGGCAGACTTTTACGAAGCCGACGTCGATGCCGCTGTAGACGCCATGAGCAGCTTGATGGAACCGTTAATTATGGCTGTGCTAGGTGTATTGGTGGGCGGCATGGTGATCGCCATGTATCTGCCCATCTTCAAACTGGGCGCGGTGGTGTAAGGCGATACCAAGGGCTGTAGGCAAATAGAACACGACGCCGCTTCTGTAACAAGATGCGGCGTTTTTTATGAGTAACTTTTTCTACGGAAGGCCTGAAGAACTTGTCATTTCGAGCCCTTCGACGGGCTCAGGGTAAACTCCGCGAGAAATCTTTCTTTTCTTAAGTACGCGCAAGATCAAGCATTCGCAAGATTTCTCCCGTCGGTCGAAATGACAGCGGTAGGTTAATCAGAACTTCCCTAATCAACGCTGGCTGGCCATGACACTTACTGAGCTTTATGCATCTGAACCCGCCTGGCTAATCGGCAGTGTATTGCTACTCAGCCTCTTGA
>JANMUE010000099.1:0-1147 GCA_031391205.1 Lysobacterales bacterium
TCAAGAGCTGCTGCCAGCCGGCTTTATTCAGCGTTGCTTGCACGCGCTCGGGTGTGGGCGCGACAAATCCGGGCTCATCGTAACGACCGGTAGCGCCGAAGCCCCATAGATTGACCAGCGCACCCGCTGTGGGGTCGTAAGCGCCGTCGCTATCCTGAGCGACGCTCAAGGCAAAGGTCAGCACTTCAAAAAAAGCATCGGGTAATACATGCCAGCTATCGGCAGGCGCTTGATTGAAGCGTGCAAGATGGGAATCAGGCAGCCAATGACTCATCTCTGCGACCACGGTGTCGAGTTGTCGCTCGACGCCGATCTGCAATGCTGCCTCAGTCAGTTGACCGTGCAGCACTGCGCGAACCGCCCACACCGTGCCCATGGTCTGTCCGAAAAAATCATGAATGGTGCCGCCGACAGGCGGCTGCTCGACAGCAAGATGTTGCGGGAGCAGTACGTGCCTCATGGAAAATTTGTCATCGCAAAAAGTGTCACAGTATCGTGGTGAGATGTCTCGGTCCGGCACGAACAGATTATTGCTGTTCGCGCCGTGGATGCTCGAATCATTAAGGAAGTTCTGATTTACTTGTCATTTCGAACCCTTCGACAAGCTCAGGATAAACTCCGGGAGAAATCTTTCTTCGTCTGGATAACCGACCATCCATCACTTGCCAGATTTCTCCCGGAGTTTATCCCGAGCGGAGTCGAGGGGGTCGAAATGACAGCAGTGGGTTAATCAGATCTTCCCCGCATGTCAGTAAAGCACTTCCAACGAAGCGCCATAGGCATAAGCATCGACATAGACCGGGGGAGTATTCGGATCAACCGGAGCAATAGGCGCCGCACCCGATGGTGCAGGTGCGGTTCTCGCGGGGTAGGAGGCGCTGAGCCAATATCGCCCGCCTTCCGGCAGCGTTACAGTGGCCGCGCCCTGATCATTGGTGGTGATGCGTATTTCCTTGAGCACGCCGCGATAGAGCTGTCCCGCAGGTATGACAGTAAACGTGAAATTAGGCAGCGGCTTGCCATTCAGTAGCAGGCGAAAGCTTGCTTTCTGTTCCGGCAAAATATCGTTCGGATGGGTGATGGGAATTAACTCCAGTCCCACGCCCGTTGTTTTAAATGCGCCCGTGCTTGGCCGGTCATAGGTGAC
>JANMUE010000112.1:0-2523 GCA_031391205.1 Lysobacterales bacterium
CTACAAGGTCAAGGGCAAGAGCATCGCGGCTCGCACCGCTCCCACATTCCCTGTCAATCGATGGTACGCGCCAAGCGCCGGGCGCCGATCGCGAACGCCACTACGCCCAGAATCAGCAATCCGCTCAGCGGCCATAGATAGTCCGACCATTCGTACCCGCGCCAGATCGCGCCTTCCAGGCTACGCAGCGACCAGTTGATCGGACTGAACGCGGACACATTCGCCATCCACGGCGGCATTGCGATCAACGGAATCATGCCGCCGCCGATCATCATCAATGGCATCAATCCCGCCCAGCCGGCGCCGGATACGCCTTGCGTGGTGCGCCCAGCACTGGAAATCAGCAGCATCAAGCCGGTGAACGCGATCGCACTGACGGCGATCACCAGCATCAGCGCTGGCAGCGATTCTGGCGTCAATCCGAACAACACGCGCGCCATCAGCAACAGCAGCAACTGCACCGCCACCAATGCAATCAATGCAGCCAGGGCCTTGCCCATCATCAGACGGCTGGTGCTCATCGGCCCGGTGCGCAAACGCAGCCAGGTGCCTTTCTCGCGTTCCTGCGCAAAGCCGCTGGCAAACCCCATCAGACATCCCACCAGCCCCCAGAGCATGCCCTGCGGAAAGGTGATTGCGAAAGGATTGCGCGGCCTACGACGATCGCTCTGCAGGGATTGCGTCTGCATCTTGAGCGGTGCCCAGCCTGCCATTGCAGCGCCCGATTCGCCGGATTGCGCCTGTTGTTCGGCAACCGGCAGATCCTCCAGTGCATCGAACAGACTGCCGTAGCGTTGGCGCTCAGCTTCCGGCAAGGCCGCGATATTCTTGCGCGCGGTCTGCAGCCACTTGGAATCTTTGCCGAGATTGTTCATCGTGCGTCCCATGTCCTTGGACGCCACCTGCATCAGCAGTCCCTCCAGCATGCCGATCTCGGCTTTGCGGCTGGGATCGATCAATACATTTACGGTTGCCGGCTCGCCGTAGAACAGCCGTTCGCTGGCGACACCAAATCCCGGCGGTATATCGATCAGTGCCACAGCGCGCCCGCGCTTGACCTGGAGTTCGGCCTCGGCGCGCGGCAGGGTCACTACAGCAACCGAATCCAGGCTCATCAATCCGTCGAACAACGCCTTCGACGCCAGACTCTGGTCCTGATCGATCACCAGCACACGCATCTTCGCCCTTTCGCCCCCGCTGCCGAACATCAGACCAAAGCCGACAGCCATCAGGATCGGCCAGATGAAGGTAAAAAACATCGTGGCACGATTGCGCGCCAGCAAACGTAAATCCTTGACCGCGATAGCGAGTACGGCGTTCATTCGGAAGCCTCTGAGCAAGTTCGGAGCCGCGATAGCCCCCTGAGTCAGGGGGCCAAAAACTGTAGGTTGACCAGCTTCGCTGTTGAGAGCGACCAGCTTTGGCTGTTGAAGACCGGGATGTGGCAAGCAATAGGCGGTGTAGCGAAGACGAAGTCGTGACTTAAGCAGCATCCCGCAATTGACGACCGGTAAGTTTGAGAAACACCTGCTCAAGCGTAGGCCGCCGCAGCTGAAAGGTGTCCACTGGCCCCTGTGCGAGCGCCTCTCCTAGCAGACGCACTGGATCATCACCATGCAAGAACTTGGTTTTGCCGGCACGTTCAATACTGAGTTGCGCCTCGCCACCGTGCGCGCGCACCAGCTCGTCGAGTGTGCCCAATGCCAGTACGCGGCCCTGGTCCATGATCGCGATGCGGTCGCAGAGTCGCTCGGCTTCCTCCATGTAATGCGTGGTGTAGACCACCGTATGCCCGGCAGTTTTGAGTGCCAGCACATTGTCGAAAATCGCATTGCGGGATTGCGGATCGACACCTACTGTCGGCTCGTCCAGCAGGATCAGTTCGGGCTCATGCACGATCGCCGCGGCGATATTGAGGCGTCGCTGCATGCCGCCGGAATAGGCGGTGACGCGATCGTGCTGGCGATCTTCAAGCGCGACAAAACGCAGCGCAATATCGACGCGTGCCTGACAACGCGCGCCCTGCAGACCGAAGGTATGCGCGAAGAACTCCAGATTCTCGCGACCGGTGAGTTCTTCGTACAGCGACAATTTTTGCGGTGCGATGCCAAAGCGTTGGCGCAATGCCGGATTGCGCGGGTCGCCCCCCAGAACCTCGACCGAACCCGAATCAGCGCCAATCAAACCCACCGCAATGTGCATCGCCGTGGTCTTGCCGGCACCATTGGGACCGAGCAGACCGAACACCTCGCCGCGCCGCACCTGCAACGAAAGCGCGTTCAACGCCTGGCGTTCGCCGTAACATTTGCCGACCTGTTCGAACGCGATGGCTGCGGTTACGTCACTCATCGGGAACCCCTTTGGATGGCATGCATCATGCGGCCGCAGCCTGCGTGCGGATAGTGGCAGATGTCATTTTGTGAGGTGCGGGGCTGCTTCTGTGGGAGCGGCGGGGCCCCCCCCGAAGGGGGGGAGGCGGCGGAAGGCCGGGCGGGCCCCCCCCCCCCCAGGCGGGATACCCCC
>JANMUE010000115.1:0-3282 GCA_031391205.1 Lysobacterales bacterium
AAAAGCAGCGGAGCAAGCCCCGCTCTACAAAGCAGAGCATCGCGGCTTACGCCGCTCCTACAACAGCGCGCTGGCCAGCGGTTCGAGCTGCTCAACGCGCCACGCGGTGCAGTCGCTGGGCCAGCGGTCGTCGCGGACGCGGGCCTCTAACAATCGGCGGGTGCACAGGGTGCTGGGGTCGATGCCGAGTTCGATGGCGTGGGCGTCGATGCGTTCGCGCAGTTGCTGGATGCGCTTTTCGGTGTCGCGATCGAAGGGCTGCGGTGCGGGCTTGAAGGTTTCGTCGGCGCGCGCCTGGTTGAGCAGGTCGATCAGTTCATCAGCACGTCGGCGTGGGAAGGCGCGGCAGGCCTGCAGTTTGACTAGCATCGCCGAGCCGGATGTTGGCGGCGTGTCGGCGAATTCGATGGCGACGGCGTTGTCGATGACCCAGGTGCGAGGGCGATCGTCGCTGCGCGCAACTTGTTCGCGCCATTGCAGCAGCGCGCGCAGGCGCACCTGCGCATCCACTTTCAACTTGAATGCGGTGCGAAACTCGTGATGCGGATTGTCCGGATACGGCATGTCCCAGCTGGCGGAGATCTGGCGGGCGCCGTCCTGATACAGCCAGTCCAGGCGTCCGAGCTTTTCCAGGCGTTCGCCGAGACGATCGGCCAGTGCTTCGAGATGGATCACATCGTCGGCGGCGTATTCGATCTGCTCGGGCGATAAGGGCCGGCGCACCCAATCGGAACGGGTTTCGCTTTTGGCGAGGTCGACATCGAGTTCCTGTTTGACCAGCTTCTGGTAGCTGAGCGCGGTGCCGACGCCGCACAGTGCGGCGGCGATCTGGGTGTCGAACAGGCGCTGCGGCATCGCTGTAGACAGCGGCTTGAGTGCAATCAGGTCCTCACTGGCACTGTGCATCAGCCAGGGGGCGCCGTTATGCAGTGCTTTGGCAAATTCGGTGAGATCGGCCAGGGCCAGCGGGTCGACCAGGGCGATGCGGTCGGGCAGCGCGATCTGGATCAGCGCCAGCTTGGGCCAGAAGGTGCGGACACGTTCAAATTCGGTATCCAGCGCGTGCCGGGGTGCGGCATGCATTGCTTCCACGACTGAAGCCAGGCTGACGGGCTGATCGATCCAATCGGGCTTCAAGGGAACCTCTGAATCATTTCGGAGTCGTAACGGCCTCCTGAGTGCGGGAGCGAAAAACCGTAGATTCCTCCAGGTGTGGCAGGCAATAAACTGTGTCGCGAAGCCGATGTGGTGACTTGATCGGGGTTTCCCATGTTGCCTCCATGCGGGCGGTGTGGCTATGTTGCTGTGGAGTGTAGTGAAAGTCGGGAAGCGCAATGCCGTCGTTATCGAAACGCAAAGAAAACCTTGGTGCCGTGTTCGGCCTGGGGCTGCTTGCGTTCGCCATGGCGTGGCGCTGGCTATTTCCGCTGCTGGAGCATGTGCACTGGCCGACCTGGGACACTGACAAGGCCGAGGTCGCGACAACACCGGCGCCCATGCCCATGCCGGTGGCAACTACCGAGACCCAGACCCAGGCGACTGCCGATGCAGAAGCCCTGGAAGAGCTGGAGTTGGCCGAACCCAGCCAGTTGGATGAAGCGCAAACCCTGGCGCTGGCCGAGGCGCTGAAGCAGGCCGAAGAGTCGGTGCGCGAACGGCATTGGTTGCAGCCGCCGGACGACAACGCCATGGACTGGTACGGCAAGGCGCTGGCGATCGATCCGCGCAACCCGGAAGCGCGCATCGGCCGCGCCGCGCTGCTGGAATCGCTGTTCAAGCAGGCCGATGCGGGTTTGGACGAAAGCGATGCCGAGCCGGCCAATGAATTGATCGAGGCCTTGAACGCCCGCGATCTTGCCGATGCGAGGGCGCATCAACTGGCCGCGCGCCGCGCGCTGATGGCGCAGATCCAGCCCTTGTTGCAGGAGGCCGCCGAGCGCATGACCCAACAGGCGTATATCGAGCCTGAGAACGCCAATGCACGCTCCAGCTACCGTGCCGTGCTAGCGCTGGATGCGCGTAACCGCAATGCGCTCAAGGGTATGGCGGCGATGCAGTCCTACCTCCTGGATGCGGCGTTGACTGCGGCATCCACAGAGAATTTCGAGGGCGCGGAAAAACTCTGGACCGAGGCATCGCAGTTGCAGACAGGTTCCGAAGCCGTGCTCGGTGCCAAGGAACGTATCGATGATCTCAAGCGTCGCCACGCCGCCGGGTTGATGGCGCGCGCCGAGACGGCGCTGGCTGCACGCGATATCGCGGGCGCACGCACCCTGCTGCAGCGTGCAGCGCAACTGGGTACTGAGGCGGAGTACGTCAACACGCTGTCCAAGCTGTTGGACAACGCCAATCGCTACGGTCGTTATCAGCCCGGCGAGCGCTTCCGCGATGCCTATACGGACCGCACCGGCGAAGGCCCCAATATGGTGGTGATACCCGTTGGCACGTTGCGCATGGGCGCGTCGCAGAATGACGCCTTGAGCAAACCCGATGAGACGCCCCAGCACGACGTGGCGATAGCGCAGCCATTCGCGATGGCGACGACTGAAATCACGGTGGCCGAATTCAGGCGTTTCGTGCGTGCGTCGGGCTACGTCACGGTGGCGCAGCAACTGGGCTCATCGCGATTCTATGAAGAGCAGAGCGGGCGCATCATTGTGCGCAAGGGCATTGACTGGCAGAAGGACTATTCCGGCGGCAAGTCCCGGCCCAACGACCCGGTAGTGCATGTCGCCTGGCGCGATGCCGAGGCGTATGCGCTCTGGCTGTCGGCCAAGACCGGGCTGCGTTATCGGCTGCCATCGGAAGCCGAGTTCGAGTATGGGTTGCGTGCCGGCAGCGGAACGATCTATCCCTGGGGCGAGGGCGAGCCGCCGAAAGGCGCTGGCAATCTGACTGGCGATGGTGATCGTTCGCGCAGCAAACGCGAATGGGACAATTCGTTTGTTCGCTACAAGGATGGGTACTGGGGACCGGCGCCAGTAGCGCAGTTTTCGGCCAATCCGTTCGGATTGTTCGATCTGATCGGCAATGTTTCCGAATGGGTGGAAGACTGCTGGCACGAGAACTACCAGCGCGCGCCCAGCGACGGTGCTGCCTGGGTCAATCGCGGCTGCGCCAAACGCGTGGTGCGTGGTTCGTCCTGGGGCAGTGCGCCGGAGCAATCGCGTTCGTCATTCCGGGCCAATGCCAGCGAAGACACGCGCAGCGCGCGTATCGGGTTTCGAGTGGTGCGGGAGCTTTGACTGAGGGCACGATGGTGTGGGAGCGGCGTCCCGCCGC
>JANMUE010000118.1:0-1147 GCA_031391205.1 Lysobacterales bacterium
CATTGCTCGACACCCGCGAACATGACTTGCACCCACTGTACGCGTGTAGCCTTGGCCAACAATGCCTGCGCGCAACTGCCGATGATGATGTCGGCATCGCTGATATCGATTTCGGGATTGGCCAGGTTACGCACGGTAACAAATGCAACCCCAGGCGCCGCAGATTGCAACTCGGCAAGTGCCGGCGCATTACCGGTGACAATCACTTTCTTCGGCACGCGCCAGCCGGGCCTCTCGCGCACCGGCTTGTCGGCTTCTATCAATCCCAGTTCCGAGATCAGGGCAGCGGCCGGTGTGGATGCCTGTTGCGCGTGAAGACACGACATAGCTGCCAGCGTTAAACCGGCAAACCAAAATTTGGCAGTTCGATTTAGACCAGTGTTCATGAGCACTCCGAGGTTCTGACCCATGTTAAGGCGAATGGCGCTTACTTAAGCCATCAATGTCAGGAAGCGTCGCTTCCCCCGTTCGACGGGTGCAGCTCCTGCGCATCCATGCGCCCCCTGCATTTGCATATCCTATGCGGCAGATGGGCAGGATGGGGGCAAAGCTCAGATGCTGCAGGCTTTTGAGGTGTCGGAATGCCCCCACCCCAACCCTCTGCCGTGCAGGAGGCACAAATGGTGCGGGCGCATGGATGCGCTGGAGCAGCCCCCGCAAGCGAGGGAGGGAGCTTGTACGGCTTAAGTAAGTGCCATTCATGTTAAGGCGCAATTGCAATTGCACCCTACTTGAAGATGACCGTGCGAGTACCGTTAAGCAGAATGCGATGTTCGACGTGCCACTTCACGGCACGCGCCAGCACCGCGCACTCGACATCGCGGCCAACGGCGGCACAGTCTTCGGCGCTCATGGCGTGATCCACGCGCGCCACGTCTTGCTCAATGATGGGACCTTCATCCAGATCGGGTGTGGCGTAGTGGGCCGTTGCACCGATGATTTTGACGCCGCGATCGTAGGCACGTTGATAGGGATTGGCTCCGGCAAAGGCGGGGAGAAACGAATGGTGAATGTTCATCACTCGGGGAAACTGCTGAACAAAATTGGCCGAGAGCACCTGCATATATTTCGCTAGCACCACCAGATCGATGTTGTATTGACGCAGCAGATTGAGCTGGTGCTGTTCTTGGTCGGCCTTGGTGTCTTG